>JALWEA010000476.1 GCA_027039465.1 Calditrichia bacterium
TTCAATTTTAACGGCATTGGCGCCAATCGAAAAATTGCTCCGGAGCGGCATCGGGAACTGCGCGGCGGGCTGCTCTGGAAAACGTTTCCCTGGAATCATAATCGGTTGGCTTTGGTGTACCATCACATTAGCGATGAAATTCTTTTCACCGGTAAAACTTTTGTAAACGGAGCCGATCGCGACTTTGCCTTTTTTGAGGGGCAGTCGGCGGTTAAATGGTACAAGTTCGGTTTTTACACCGGCGGGCAAGTGGGATTGGCCGGAGCATTATTGGGGCCGGACTACTCCGCCTACGGAAAATTAACTTACCACGATCGTTGGTTAAAAGGCCACTTGATTATTGACGCGGCGGTGAACGTAAAATATCTCGGCGCCCGTAAACAGGTGGCTTACCAACCCTTTGCGGAACGGTTCTACCGCGTTCCGGGGAAGACCGAAGGATTTTTTCTTTTGAATTACAAAATCGTTGCCACGGTTAAAGACGCCCGCTTGTTTATGGAAATGGATAATCCCTTTGCGCAGCAATATGAGATCATTCGCGGCTACCCGGAGCTTTACCGCCGTCTGCGTTTTGGGGTAAGCTGGGTGCTGTGGAATTAATCATCTTTGAGATCCCAAATAAATTTCACTTCTTACGATAAAAATTTGTATTTTTTCAATGATAAAGAGAAGCCGGTTAATTTATTGATTTTAAACGGTTCCATGATTTACCTTAACTCAGAGGTGGCACCATGATACAGGAACGCATTCAAAAACTGCGCGATTTGATGCGCAAACACAAAATTCAAGCCTACGTCATTCCCAGCACGGATGCGCATGCCAGCGAATATGTACCCGCTATTTGGCAGCGTCGCGCCTGGATCAGCGGTTTTGACGGATCGGCAGGGGATGTTATTGTTACGTTGGACAAAGCGGGGTTGTGGACGGATTCCCGTTATTTTTTGCAGGCTGAAGAACAGCTTAAAGGCACGGGTATCGATCTTTACAAAATCGGTGTACCGGGCGAACCGGATATGCTGAGTTTTTTAAAGCGGGAATTGAAAGGCGGCGATTCGGTAGGCATTGACCCGAAGGTGATCAGCTATCGGCAGGCGGTGCAGTGGCTTAAAGAGCTGCAGGGCGTTGGCATCAAAATTAAGTTTATCGAAGACAATTTGGTGGATGAAATTTGGGAAGATCAGCCGGAAATGCCTTTGGATCCGATTGTTGTTTGGGACGAGAAATACGCCGGAGAATCGGTGGACAGTAAGTTGCAGCGCATTCGCCAAAAGATGACGGAAGAAGGCGTGCAAACACACGTGCTGACCATGTTGGATGCCATTGCCTGGACGTTTAACATTCGCTCCAACGATGTGGAATACAATCCGGTGGCGATTGGCTACGCCGTTATTACGCAGGATGAGGCCGAACTTTTTGTGAACAAGAAAAAGGTCAATCGAAAAGTAAAGAAACATCTGAAAGGGTTGGCCAAGATTCGCGATTACGAAGACTTCCGCAAGCGTTTGCCGAAACTGGCTAAAAAGAAAACGCGGGTTTGGCTGGAAGACGAGAGCGTGAACTATTGGGTGGTAATGATGCTGCAAAAACGCTGCGAGCTGTTCTTCAAACGCAGCATGGTTACCGATTTCAAAGCGATTAAAAATGCTACCGAATTAGCGGGATTTCAGGCGTGCCACATTCGCGACGGGGTGGCCATGGTTAAATTCTTAAAATGGCTGGACGAAACGGCGCCGCAGGGCGGCGTTACCGAAATGAGCGCTCAGGAAAAACTGAAAGCGTTTCGTGAAGAGCAGAAGTTATTCCAGGGGTTGAGTTTTGAAACCATTTCTTCCTACAATGAACACGGCGCCATTGTGCATTACACGTCCTCACCGGAAACCGATGTGGAACTTAAAGCGCCTGGGATTTACCTGATTGATTCCGGCGGTCATTATCTGGACGGCACTACGGACATCACGCGAACCATTGCTTTGGGCGAACCGACCGCCGAGCAGAAAGATCGTTTTACGCGCGTGCTGAAGGGGCACATCGATTTGGCAATGACTCTTTTTCCGGTCGGAACGCAGGGCATTCAGTTGGATACCATTGCCCGAAAACCCTTGTGGGACATCGGTTTGAATTACGGTCACGGAACGGGCCACGGTGTGGGCACTTTTTTGAATGTGCATGAAGGGCCGCAGGGCATTTCCTATTATCGCGGTCTGGGTGTGCCTTTGCAGCCGGGCATGGTTTGTTCGAATGAACCGGGGTATTACAAAACCGGTGAATACGGCATGCGGGTGGAAAATTTGATTGTGGTAACCAAAGACGAAGAGCATTCGGGCGAGGAATGGAAATTTCTTAAGTTTTACGATCTAACGCTTTGCCCGATCGATTTGAATTTGGTGGAAAAAAGTTTGTTGACCGAAGAGGAAATCGACTATTTAAATGCCTACCACCAAAAAGTGTACGACACGTTAGCTCCGTTCCTGAAGAAAGATGAAAAAAACTGGTTAAA
Source organism: Calditrichia bacterium (assembly GCA_027039465.1). Lineage (GTDB taxonomy): Bacteria > Calditrichota > Calditrichia > Calditrichales > Calditrichaceae > Caldithrix. The sequence continues at coordinate 2,498 of JALWEA010000476.1, forward strand.
GGGAAAAACCCGATCCGTTTAAAGGGTCGGGTTTTTCTGTCAAAAACTCACGTAAATTCGCATTGGAATCCCTTTAATCTTACGAAATAATAAAATGCATCTGTATTTTTGCCTTTTCGAAGTTTAAAAATTTACGGATATTTTATCCCTGGGTAAATTTATAAATTCGGAGGTATTATGTTTTCATTTTTTATCCGCATCGCATTAGGCATTGTACTTCTTTTAAATTTTGTCCGTCCGGCAGCAGCGCAGGAGCAGCAAAAAGAAAAAAAGCATGCGTTTGATTTTTACCTGATCAACGGCGTGTCATTTGCCTATCAACAGAAAATAAATAAGATAAGCAGTTGGCGCCTTTATGTCAGTTTGAGCGGAAACGCTTATTCTTTTTCGGATGACGGCAAAGAATATGTGGAAAATCCGTCGAATACACATTCGTCCAAAAGGGATAATAACCGCACAAGGAACACACAGGCTTTGGCTATTTCACCGCAGTACATTTTTAAAATCAAACAGTGGGGCAGAGTAAAACTGGATTTGGGCGCCGGCCCTATTCTTACTTACCAACGATTCCATTATGATTACGATACAAAATATCTGAAACCAAAAGAGCAAGAATACACAACCGGTTACTATGGATCGCAATCGGATGCGTATTCGGGCGGGATTTCCCTGCTTGGAAAATTAGACGCGTTAATTAGCGAACATGTCGCTCTTTTTACCCAGATGGAATGGAATACCGTGTACATAGTCCAATGGACAAAAGAAACCGATAGAAATTATTTGTCTAACGGTGATTTGCTTTATCATCGTGTCAATAAAAATCATTTTAAAGGCTGGCAAAGCACGCTTCATGCCTTGCGGGTCGGGGTAAGCATTTTGTTTTAACCGAAGCGTTAGTCTGCAAGGGGAATATTTGACAGCAATGGGTTTCTCTCCTAACTTTGAGTAATCCTATTAAAGGAAAGGAGAAATGAGATGCGTTCCCTTGGCACAGCTTTGCTTTTAATCCTTTTACCTGTCATTGTTTGGGCGCAAAGCGGTCGCATTGACGGAGTGGTTAAAGAGCGTTACAAAGCGCGTCCGATTAAGGGCGTGCAGGTTAAATTGATTCCGAGCAACCGTACGGCCGTTACCGATTCCACCGGACGCTTTTGCGTGGGGCATTTGCAACCGGGTGAATACAGCGTAATCATCACCAAAATCGGTTACCTGCAAAGCGTCATTCCTTCGGTCAAAGTGGTTGCCGATTCCGCCGCGTATTTGCAAGTGGAACTCGATAAGGTTCCGCCGCCAGTAAAAGACAAAATACGATCGGTTAAACAACGGATCAGGCCTCGTAAAAAAGTTCTGAAGTATAAGAAGTAAGACCGGTTAAAGAGCAAAGGCATTCCCATTTTCGGACTGATTGCTATCAGTCCGAAAACCAAATGTCATCTGACTGATAGCTATCAGTCAGATGACCCTGCAATGATTACTTAATCGAACTCAGGTCAATTGAGATCTAACGAACGGCCGCTTCCAAAAAGGTTAACTGTTTTTTATCGCCGTCCAACTTAACCCGAATGCCCTGCGGCATGGTCGGTTTGTTGGCAATGTGTCCTAATGAAAAGCCGACGCATACGGGGAAATCGTAATCTTTGAATACATTCTCAATCACCTGTTCCACGCTTAAGTTCCGGTAAAACGCCGGTTCGAAGTCGCGCGGTTTGACGGTGGGCATTTTGTCGAAAATCACGCCTTTACAGCGCTCAAATTTTCCCGCCATTTTTATGTGATTCAACATGCGATCCACATCGTAGGGTTCCTCGCCTACTTCTTCAAAAAACAAAATGGCGTCGGTGGTATCCACTTCGTAAGGCGTGCCCAATAACGATTCAAACAAGGTCATGTTTCCGCCCAGCAAACGTCCGGTGCTAATGCCGCCTCGCATTGCCCAGATGCGGTTGGAAGTCTGCAAATTTTCGGTGTAGGGGGCATCGGGAATGACTTGCGGCGCTTTGGTGCTCATCAGGGCGTTTTGCATGTTCAGGCGGGTGTAATCGGTAAAGGTGGACTCAGCCACAGGGCCGTGAAAGGTTACCAAGCCCGTTTGGGCATGAATGCCCAATAACAGGGAAGTAATGTCGCTGTAGCCCATTAAAATTTTAGGGTGCTTTTTAATGAGATCGTAATCCAGGTGCGGCAAAAGCTGGGCGCTGCCGTAACCGCCGCGGATGGCAATAATGGCTTTTACCTCGGGATCGGCAAACATGGCGTGCAGGTCATCAAGACGCTCCTGAACCGTGCCGGCCAAATATCCGTAGCGTTTGAAAATATTTTTTCCCAACTTGGTTTTAAAACCCAAATTGTGCATTTTTTCGATGACTTCAATCATCAAACGATGCGCATCGAATAATGGCGAAGCCGGAGTAACCAGACCAACCGTATCGCCCTTTTTTAAAGCGGGCGGTTTAATGAGCGGTAAGGCTTTGGGAGCCGGGACGGAAGCCTTGACCTTGGCCAAAGGAGCTAAGCTCAAAAGTCCCGATGTTTTTAAAAAGTTTCTGCGTGTGAACATGGCAATTCCTTTCGCTGTAAATATCCCAGTAGGATTGATTGTGGACGGGCAGAATTTTTCACCCGACGATAAACCTGCAAACCATTACGTCTGATCTGTGCAAGTACCGAAGAACTCGGGCAGCCGACGGATGTATTCGATCAATAAAAAAGAACGAAAAAACGTTTGGCACCCAACGTCGTTTGTTTGGCAACTGAACTTTCTTATTCGAACGTAAAAGAATTCGGGTTCGGAATTTGTTTGTCGAATGCAATTTTCCAACCGATTTTGTACCGGAATATAATTAAAATTTATTTTTAACCCAAATGTTAAGAAATTGTAAAAGAGTGCGAAAGTTTCTAAATTACGCTTTCGCGCGTTTGATTTAAAAAGTATGAACTTTTAGAGGAGAATCCGTGCATCTTTCCGAAAATCAGAAGACAGCCTTGCGAATTGTGTCCGGCTACGTCATTATCGGCGCATTTTGGCTGATTGTTTTTCGCTATTTGCTGCCGGCGCATTACCGATTGACCACCTTGTTCGATGTGGAAGGATGGACGTTCATCATTCTTACCGCGGTTTTTATCTACAAATCCATTGAAATTCCCTTGGAAAAGAATGCGAAGATTGCCCGCGCCTTGCGCCATAATGAAGAAAAATATCGCTCCCTGGTGGAGGAGATTAACGAGGTTATTTTCGTCATTGATCAGTTCGGAAAAATCACCTACATCAGTCCGGCGGTTTATGATTTGACGGGATATCAACCCAAAGAAATGATCGGGCATTTGTTTTTGGAATACATTCATCCGCAAGACGAAGAGATTGTGGTCAAGGCCTTTAATGAACGCCTTAAGAGTACCAGCGCTCCTTTGCAATATCGCGTGCAGAAGCGGGACGGCAGCTACGCCTGGGTGCGCAGCCTGAGCAAATTGTTCAGGGACGCCAAGGGTAATTCCGGTATTCGTGGGGTGCTGATGGATATTACGGATTTGGTGGAAAAGGATCGTGCTTTAACGCAGTCGGAAGCGCGTTGGCGATCGTTGGTGGAACAGGCACCGGATTACATTATCACCACGGATTTGCACGGTAAAATCGAATTTGTGAACCGCAATTTTTTCTCGCTGCCGGAGCAGATGGTGATCGGGCATTTTATTTACGATCTGGTGCCGCAAGAGGAAATGCGCAAAGTTTACAATGCCATTCAAATGGTCAATGCCCACGGTCAAACCCATCGTTTTGAAATTCAACTGACGATTGACGAACAAAAACGTTGCTATTTCATTCGGGTCGGCCCGATTCAAAAAGCGGGGCAAATTGTGGGACTCACTTTTATCGCTACGGACATCACGCGGCGCAAAAAATCGGAACAGGAATTAAGAGAATATCGGGCGCATTTGCAGAACTTGGTTTCGGATCGGACGCAAAAACTTAAAACGGCCAATCAGGAGTTGGAAACCTACAATCGGATTTTTAAGCGGGAATTGCAACAGTTGTTGAACGATTTGGCGTCGGCCCTTCGGGAGATGCAAGCTTCAAAGGCCGAGTTTTCCGGCGACGGCCTGAAAGAAAGGTTCGATGATCTGAATCGGCGGCTGGAAAATTTATTGGTTGAATTTGAAAAGACAGGGCCGAAAGACGAAATTGTACACTGATTGTAAATCGGTTGAGTATGATTTGAAACTTCCTGGCGCATCAAAAAAAGTTCGGTTTTATTAAATTTTACCACGATTTTAAAGGGTTCCTTTGAAGACATTCGTAAAATATTTTTTGGGTGGTCTGTTGTTTGTTGCGGCCCTGGCTCTTCCTTTAACCATTGGTCAGGGAACGATTTCATGGCAGGATTTATTCGGCAGGCACACTTCCATGATGCAGGAGATTGTCTGGAATATCCGCTTGCCGCGCATCATTTTTGCTTTTTTGGTGGGCGCTTCGCTTTCGTTGGTCGGGGCGGCTTTTCAGGTGTTGCTGCGCAACGAATTGGCCACGCCGTACACGCTGGGGATTTCGTCGGGCGGAGCCCTGGGCGCGGTTATTGCTATTAAAACGGGTTTGGTGATTTACGTTTTGGGATTCTCCAGCTCGGTTGTATTTTCCATCGCCGGAAGCTTGCTCACCGTAGGGATTATTTTTTTTATTGCTCGCGAACGTTACGAAATTTCCACGTTTACCCTGCTGCTGGCCGGAGTAACCATCGGCTTGTTTTTTTCGGCCATGATTTTGTTCATTCATTACTTGGCCGACTTTACGGAAACCTACCGCATGATTCGTTGGCTGATGGGCGCTTTGGATGTGGTCGGCTGGCGCTATCCTTTGGCTGTGCTGATTATTTTTATTCCGGTTTTTATTTATCTTTTTTTGAATGCTTCGGCTTTTAATTTGCTGCTTTCGGGCAGCGAAATTGCGCGTTCGCGCGGCGTTGACGTACGTTCCCTGCAAAAATGGAGCTTTATTGCTTCGTCGATTTTAGTGGGAACCTGTGTGTCCATGGCCGGGCCTATCGGCTTTATCGGCTTGATTGTGCCGCATGTGGTGCGTTTGATTTTCGGGCCGGATCATCGCAAGTTGTTTGTGTTGGTTATTTTGCTGGGCGGTGTATTTTTGGTTTGGGCCGATACCGTGGCCCGAACGATTATCGCGCCGGCCGAACTACCGGTGGGGATTATTACCTCTTTGATCGGCGGGCCGTTTTTTATTTATCTTTTGGTGCGGGATAAGGTGGGGCGATAGAGGACGGTGCTTGGGGAAACAGTTAAGAGTTAAGTGTGGAAAGGTTGAATGGTTGATTAGTTAAATGGGAATCGTTATTCGTGTATCCGTATATTCGTAAATCGTAAATCATTGTTTGTGCAGACGGTGATTTGTGCCTGCTGTTTGATGTGATTCCCTGGCCTGTCATTGCGAACGATCCCGCGAGCGGGAGAGCGAAGCAATCTCCTCCAAAACGACAATGGACGTAAGGGAATTCTTCGTTCCGCCGCAATTATTCGACAACCGTATCTCGATACGTTCCCCCAAGGCGGGACTACTCGATAACCGGTTACCTTCGTTAGCGTCCGGTTCCCGAGTGATTCTGCCGGACTTGTAGGGGCGAAGCATTTCCCTAACAAATAAAGAAATAATCGATGTTTTTGGTTGCAATACGTTAAAT
>JALWEA010000477.1 GCA_027039465.1 Calditrichia bacterium
CGTAAAAGGCTTTAAAATGACGACCGAATGAAAGCAGGATGAGAAAAACGGCAAACCAGAAAAGGCTTTTGATCAGCACGCTCCTTCGGTAATTGGCAATCAGGCCGATCAAAGCCAGCATTAAGAAAATCACGCCCATGTATTCGTAACTTTGCGTAAAGGGCATTTGCCCCCAATAGGTGGAAATCATCTGCCCTTTCAGCCTTGGAAATTTACTGCCGTCGTAATGTTCCGCAGACATGCCGCCGTAAAATCGAGGCAAAAACCAGGTGAGCAATTCGGAAGGCGCCGTTGACCATTGGGTGGCATAATCCAGCGAAACGCCGGTTCCCTTGGCTTCGGTTTTGGCATTCACATCAATGGTGGTTTTGCCGCGTTTGGAATAGGGTAAATATTCTTTGGCCAAAAACAAAGGTTGGGCGGCCATCATCACGCCCAAAATCAAAGCCAACAAAAGCAGACCCGTAGTCTTGAGAAATTGGCTGTAACGTTTTTCCAACAAATCTTTTAACAAAGGATAAATACCAATGGCAAATACCAGTAAGGCCGTGTAAAAAACAATTTGGTAATGCTGCGTACGGATTTGCAGGCCAAGAGTTAAGGCAAACAAACCCGTCGCCAGAATCGTTCGCTTGTCCATAAAATAGCGGAAAGATAAAAACACCCACGGCACGTACATCAAAGCCTTTAATTTGGCGATATGACCTTCGGTGTACAACGATTTGTAGTGAGGCATTAAAACAAAGGAAATGGCGCCGAAAAAACTAATGAGCGGCGACATACCTAAAAATCGGAACAGTAAATAGGCGCCCAGCGCGCCGAAAAAGTAATAAATAAACACCGTGTGAAAAAAGCGTGAAAGAATAGCGAACAGATTGTCCAGCGAAAAGGCCCTCGGACTGATGCGATAGTACACCGGCATACCCGCAAAAATATTGGGATTCCAAAGCGCCAGTTCACCGGTTTGCTTGTGGAATTGATTAATGGCGTGCGTTTTGGCCAAAGAACCGACCACATCCACGCCCTGCGGCGAAAGATGATCGATGGCCAGCGGCTTTAATAAAATCAGCAAAAGAATGAAAAGCAGCGCAATAGCCAAATAATCTTGCATGCGCACGGACAGGCCGAATGACGGTTTGTGCGCTGCCGCTTTTGCCGGTGTTGCTTTTTGAACGTTCTTTTTTTGTTTTTTACGGGCCATGGTATTACCCCTTTATTTGTAATAATTCTTGCGAAATCCCACTTTGGCGCCCTTTTTGAAAATAACGCGGCGAATGTAATTGTAGATAAAGCCCAGGCCGTAGCCGAACACCTGAGAGGGAATAACTATCGGCAAATAAAGCGCCGGTTTGATTTCTTTGTATTTGAAAACGGCATCGATCATCGAGAACACAATCAGAACCGCGCCAAACTCCAGCGTTAACCACAACAGAATGCGTGCCGGCGGCCAGAAGATCGCCAGCAAAACAACCAGCAAAACAAAAAGCGTGGCCATGGCGGGCAAGGCATGCACTAACTCCAACATGGAATTGTCCATTTTGTAAAGATTGATTCGGGCGATGCCCCAGTTGAACACCTGCCGGAAGAAACGGCGCAAATTGGTGCGACGCTTGTGGTAAACGGGCGCATCGGCCACAAAGGCCACCTTGGCTCCGGCCTTTAAAATACGATTACTGTATTCAATATCCTGCCCGTGTCGCAGATCGGAAAAACCGCCGATTTTTTCGTATAAAGAACGGCTGAGTCCCATGTTAAAAGAACGAGGGTAAAATTTAGCCAGCTTTTTGCCTTTTTTACCGCGCAATCCGCCGGTCGTAATAAAAGACGTCATGGAATAGTTGATGGCTTTTAGCAACGCCGGAAAATCTTTGCGATAGGTGTCAGGGCCGCCAAAGGCGTCGGCTTGTTCCGCCGTAAGCGCAAGATCAATGTTTTTTAACCAGTCGGGCGGAACCGTTACGTCGGAATCGACGAAAATGAAAAAGTCGCCCTGCGCCTTACGCATGCCCAAATTGCGGGCGGCACCAGGGCCTTGATTTTTTTGAGAGAAATAATGAAGCGGGTAAGTGTACTTTTGCTGCGCCTGACGCACCACTTCTTCCGTCGAATCCGTGGAACCGTCATCCGCAACAATTACTTCGAACCGCTCCCGCGGAAAATCCAACCTGGCTATGGAAGCAAGCAAATCGCGGATTTCATCCGCACGATTAAAAGACGGAATGATGACGGAATATGTGTGATATTTTTCGGCCATTTTGATTTATTTCGATTGACGTTTTACGATTGCATTCCGAGGCATTTTGTCTCATTTTCCGGAATCACTCAATCACTTCCTTAACCGCAAATTTCGGCGACGTGTCTCTGGTGCTGATCATCATATCACCGATCAATCCCAGGGAAAAAGACTGCACGCCGACGATCATCAGCAAAATTCCCAAAAAGAGCAACGGTCGGCGCCCGATGCCGACGCCCTGAAACCAAAGAATAGTCAGATACAGCAAAATGACAAATCCCAGAAAGATGTTGATCAAACCGAACATACCGAACAAATGCATCGGCTTTTGCCGATAACGGGTAATAAACAGCACGGACAGCAAATCGAAAAATCCGCTAAAGAAGCGCTTGGCGCCAAACTTGGTTTTGCCGAACTGACGAGGATGGTGCTGAACGGCAATCTCGCCTACGTTAAAACCCTGCCAATGGGCAAGCACCGGCAAATAACGATGCAATTCACCGTAAACCGGAATCGCTTTAATAACCTCATTTCGGTATGCTTTCAGACCGCAATTAAAATCGTGAATTTTAATGCCCGTTAAAAAACGCGTGGTAAAATTGAACAGCTTGGAAGGCACCGTTTTGGTGATCGGGTCGTGCCGCTTTTTCTTCCAGCCGGAAACCAGATCATACCCTTCGTCCAATTTTTTAAGCAGGTTGGGAATCTCGGCCGGATCGTCCTGCAGATCGGCATCCATGGTAATCACCACCCGTCCCTGCGCCCGTTTAAATCCTTCGGAAAGCGCAATGCTCTTGCCGAAATTTTTACGCAAACGGATGATTTTAATCTCCGGATGTTCCTTTTTTTTCTTCATTAATCGATTTAAGGAATCGTCGGTACTGCCGTCATCGACAAACAAAATTTCGAACGACATGTTTAGCGGCAACACATTTTGGTAAATGCGCTCTACCAATTCTTCCAGCGAATCCTGTTCGTTTAAAAAAGGAATAACAATTGTTAAGTCCATTTTGGTTTCCGTTTTTATTTATTATTTTTAAGATTCCATTCGTTGCCCGTTAAAAAGACGCCGGTTTTTTCCCAACCAAAATCCTGCAACTTTTTAAGCTACCGATCGGCGGGCAATATCAGTTGTTTCGCGTTATCGCTGACCTTGATTTTAAACACCTGATCGTCGATCGGTTCATTGAGCGTCACTTGCTTAAAGATAATACTCATTCCCTGTTTTTCAAGAGGACGTACAAAATTAATGATTCTGGGAAAATAGAACCCGTTAAAAACCGTAAATTTTTTGTATTCCTTGGTAAACTGAATTTCGTCGTCTTTCATGTAATCGATTTTCTTAATAAGCAGGGTCGTTTTGTCGAACCAAATCCGGTAATCGTAACTTCCGTTTTGAACTTCCACATAGTACCCGTCCGGCAGCTTCTTGAATGTTTCCTGCTTTAAAATGGTAAAATGATCCTGCGCCAAAAAAACATCGTGTAGCATGGAAATGGAAATGGGAAACTGTAAAAATTGCGTTTGCTCGAAATCGCTTTTCAAACCGGTAATAAATTGATTGTCATATTGGTTGTAAAAAATAAAACGGTTTTCACCCACAAAAACCTTACCCACTTCCGTTCCCATGAATCCGCTCACCGAAACCAACAGCGAATCGGTACCTTTGGCGTAAATATGCGCTTCGAAATTACCGGAAAATTGTGGCGTGTCCACCGTAATGCGTCCCACTCCCGAAAAAGTTTTGATGCTTTTTTGCCAACGCTCGTGAACTTCCAACAATTGGCGGAAGGTGGGATTGGGATATTCGTTTTTAATGAGAACTCGCTGTGTTTTGCAGGCCTGCAAAACAATCACGCCCAGCAGGATCAGAAAGAGTCGTTTATTTGGAAATTTCATCAATTTTTTCTTTCAATTTTTTGTCATCGGGTTTCAGATCATAGGCCTTTTTGTAATATTCGAGCGCCTTTTCGTTATCGCCCATGGCTTTGTACACATCGCCCAGATGTTCAATGACCACAGCCGAGTTTGCGCGCAGCTCAATGGATTTTTTAATGTATTCCGCCGCCTGTTTGTATTTGCCCAGTTTGTACAGCACCCAACCGTAAGTATCAAGATAGGCGGCATTGTTGGGTTCCAATTGAATGGCTTTTTGAGCAAGCTTAAAGGCTTTCTGCAAATCCTTGCCGCGCTCGCTCAAACTGTAAGCATAATTATTAAGCAACATGGCGCTTTTGGGCAAACGTTTAATGCCCGTTTCGTAAATGCTGTCGCATTGGGCAAACCGTTTTTGATCCTCATAAATTACCGCCAAACCGGCCAGTGCGCTTTCATTATCCGGCTGAAGTTCCAGGGCCTTCTTAAAGGCTTTGATGGCCTCGTCGTAATTTTTCATTGTCTGCATCGTGTTTCCGTAAAACGCCCAGATCAGCGCATCTTTGGGATATTTTTGCGACAAATCCTTAAAAATGGCCGCGGCCTGTTCCGTGCTGTCCATGTCCGAATACGTAAAGGCCAGCAGCAGCCAGCCCATTTTGTTCCCGGCATCTTTTTTTACGATTTTTTTAAAATAGATTTTGGCCAGCGGGTAGTGCTTGGTACTCAGCTCAATCCGTCCCAAAAGCTCATAAACGCCCAAAGGCACATCGGGTTGTTTTAAAAGCGGCAGCAACACCGTGCGCGCACTGTCATATTTATTGAGATAAAAATAGGTCTCACCCAGCATTATTTTTCCGTTATTGTATGTTGTGTCGGCCTTAATAGCGCGCTTCAAATAGGGAATAAGGGCCTGATAATTTTTCTGCGTTTCGTACAAAAAGGCCATACGTTCCAAAGCCTGAGAAAAAGCGGGACGGAATTTCAGCGCACGTTTGTAATAATACAAGGCGCTATCCAACTGCATTTTCTGTTCTTTAATCAAACCCAAAAGAAAATAACTGCGGCTGTCTGTACTGTCATTCTTTAAAATCGCACGGCTATATTTGGCGGCCAAATCGAATTTGTTGGCTTTGATGTAAATTTGCACCAACTTAACCAGCAGATCTTTTTTAGGACCGTAAAGCTGAATTAAAATGCGGTTTTGCCGTGCCACGTCCAAGTCTTTACCCATTTGCTGGTACAAAAGGATGAGCATCTGACGGGCTTCATTATCATAAGGGCGTACTTTTAAATAGGCTTCCAGATAACGGGCAGCCTTGGCATTGTCTCCCTGCCGTAAGGCGCATTCCACCAGCATGTTCAGCGTACGCGGATTATTACGATCAAGGTGCAGGGCTTTTTTCAGCATACTTTCGGCCATCTCGTAATGACCTAAAAGCATGTAGTTTTCACCGATGGTGCGATAAATGGTAGCGGACGAGGAATCAAAATGCAAAGCCTGGTAATACTCAACCAGGGCTTCGTTGTACTGACCTTCCTGCTGGTAGTACAAGCCTTGTAAAAAGTGATCACGCGCTTTGTAAGATACCTTGTGCTTTGCAGGAGGCGTTGTTTTAACGACTTCGCTGCGAAAAGCGCAACTGCTTAAAGCGGTTAAAATCGCAATGGCCGAAAGAATAAGTATTCGTTTCATAATAAGTTGCCTAATATAAAATGACTGGCCATAAATAACAAGCTAAATTAAACAATTCTAACGATTGCTGGCCTTTTTCATAACGGTTTAATCGAAAACATTCCTTTTCTGCATTAACGCTTTGGGCGCAAATTGTTTCCGACGCATTTGTCTGGAAAATTTGCTAACCGATTTCGGAAGCAAAAGGTTCCGGTCATCGCAAAAGGAACCCGGCAGTTGTTTGAATGGACGATTAGGAAGGTTGTTAAGAGTTAAGTGTATAAGAGTGAAGGGAAACGTTATTCGTGTATCCGTTATTCGTTATTCGGGAATCATTGTTTGTGCAGGCAGTGGTGTTCGACCGTTAATTGACGTGATTCCCAGTCTTGACATTGCGAACGATCCTGCGATCCTGCGAGCGGGAGAGTGAAGCAATCCCTTCCAAAGCGGCAACGGACATAAGAAATGCTTCGTTCCGTCGCAGTTACTTGAAATTTGGCCACATTATTGCGTGCCGGTGGGCGAACAATGACTTCAATTCGTCAATTAATCAAATGCCCACAGCTAATTGGGCACCCTTCCGTATTGAAAATCCCAAGCATCGGGACGCGTCGTAGGGAGGGACCGGGGATGGGTTAAAAAAGCAATCCCTTCCATACAATAGTAGGGAAGGGAGTGGATGGGTTCTAAAAAGAATTGTAACTGTAGCGGCAATCTGGACGACGAATCTATGACATCCCAGGTACACCAACGTTTAAATATGCCTTTTTTAAAGCTACAAAGCTACAAAAAATCGGAACTTAAGGTCCGTTTTGGCGTGCAATGTAAAAAAGTTTTAAATGACATGGAATTTTATTAATTTTAATTTTTTAAATAGTAATGTTTTCATCTGATTTGTGAGAGGTTATCTTTAAGGTTCAATATGAAACGTAAAAAACGCAATACCACTACTTTTAGTAAAACTTTCGTAAATAAATCGAATGCTTCAGTTACCGCCAAGACGGCATCAAATAAAACGGAAACAAAATTTTACCGGAAACGCTGGTTCATCGTTTCCGTCGTTATTTTTTTGTTTATCGTTGCTGCTTCGTTTTATCTTTATCAACTGAGCAAAGATTTGCCGTCTCTGGATAAATTGGAGCGTATCGATCCGGAAATGGCTACCGTCGTGTATTCCGCGGACGGGGAAATCATTCATTCCTTTTTTACCTACAACCGAACGTATACCCCGTATGACAAAATTCCTAAGTGTGTTATTGACGCGCTTATTTCAACGGAAGATCGGGATTTCTTCCACCATTGGGGCATCAATCTGGAAGGCATTCTTCGCGCGTTGGCCGTGGATTTAATTCATTTGGATTTTCGTCAGGGCGCCTCCACAATTACCATGCAATTGGCGCGAAATCTTTACTTCGGATACGCGCAGAATATCAGCCGTAAAATCAAAGAAGCGCTAACCGCTATTCAGATCGAACGTACCTATTCCAAAGAAGAAATTCTGAGTATGTATTTGAATATCAATTTCTTCGGTAATAACGCCTATGGTATTCGCGCCGCGGCCAAGCGGTATTTTGACAAAGATGTGGAAGATTTGAATATACAGGAAGCCGCTCTGTTGATCGGTATTTTAAAGGGTCAAACCTATTATTCTCCCATTCGGCATCCGGATCGTGCTTTGCGTCGTCGCAATGTGGTTTTAAGCATGATGGTACAAAACGGCAAACTGACCAAAGCCGAATTCGACAGCCTTAAACAATTGCCGTTGGGACTGAACATCACCGATCCGTACAAGATGAAAGTAGCCCCGTATTTTACGGAATACGTTCGTCAGAAATTAAATCGCTTACAGGATTCGTTGGGCGTAAATATTTACGAAGACGGGTTGCGTATTTACACCGCATTGGATACACGTATTCAAAAATACATGGAAATGGCCGTGACCAAGCACATTGATGCTTTGCAGGAACGGGTGCGTCGTCAATCGGTTTTCCGAAAGCTGAAAGAGGAATTGGGCGATTCCGCTTATCAGGCCATTAGTACGGTACAATTGGCTTTTGTAGCCTTGGATCCGCATAACGGACACATTTTAGCCATGATCGGCGGTCGGGATTTTTACAAATCCAAATGGAACCGGGTCACGCAAATGATGCGTCAGCCGGGATCGGCCTTTAAACCGTTTTTGTACACCGCTGCCATTGACAACGGCTATTCACCGGCTACGGAATATCCGGATTTACCGATCGTTCAATTCAATCCGGACAGTACGCGTTGGACACCGCAAAATTACAACGGGAAATTTACCGGCCAAATGGTAACTTTACGAGATGCCCTGCGTCGCTCTCTGAATTCCGTCGCCGTGCGTCTGATTGATGATATAACGCCGCAAGTGG
>JALWEA010000478.1 GCA_027039465.1 Calditrichia bacterium
GATCGAAAATTTATTCAAGAACATTTCCAAAAAGGTCGACTATATTTGGATAAGAATCAGTTTACGCAAGCGTTAATGGAATTTAATCTGGCATTGGAGCGTGCGCCGAATGATCAAACCATTCTCAATGCCATCAAAACCACCAAACGAAGGTTAAACGAAGAGCTTAATCGTTTGGTGACGCAAATCCGCAAACAATTTCAGCAGGGGAATTATTCGGAAGCATTGCGGTTGGTCGGCGAAGCGCGTTTGTTGGGTGGCGATAATGCTCAGCTCCAAAAAGAAATTGACACTTTGGCCCAACGTATTAAATTACAGGAAACAATTCAGAGAGGTCTCGGCTTCTTTGAAGTGGGTGAATATGACCGGGCATTGAAGGTCTTTGAGCAGGCTTTGAAAATCAATCCCAACAACCAGTTGGTACGTCAATATTATGAAAAAGCCAAGATCGAAAGTAAGAGTACCAACGAAAAGATGGATCCCGCTACGGAACGCAAATTTTTGCAGGGTGTGGACAAGTTCGTAAAAGGTCAATATCAGGAGGCCATTGATATTTGGCAGGAAATTCTGAAAGATCATCCGTACAATAAGAAAGTGCTGACGGCCATCGAGAATGCCAGAGAGCGTTTACGGAAGAGTAAATAAACACGGATTACTTAAATGTTTAAAAACGTTCGAAAAGAAGAAATTACCATTCCCGCTCAAATGAGCTACCTGATTCAGGTACGTGAATTTATCGAGCGGATCGGTAAACGATACAAATTTGACGATAAGATCATTAATTCTTTCAAACTGGTTGTTGACGAAGCCTGTACCAATATCATTCGCCACGGATATAGGGATATCAAGAATGGTGAAATCACCCTTAAAGCGATCATTCGTCGTCTTAGTTTAACCATTATCATTATTGATCAAGGTTCCAGTTACGATCCCCGTCAGGCCAATACACCCGATTTGGAAAAATACATCAATATCGGGAAAAAAGGCGGCCTTGGTATTTTAATGATGCGCAAGTTGATGGATGATATGCAATATGCGGTCACGGAACGGGGTAATGAGCTTCGTCTGACCAAATATCGTGAAGTTAGCCATGAGCCGAAACTTTTGCAAAAATGGAATGCACTTAATTTAAAAACCAAATATTCCATCTTTGCCAGTTTGATTTTTACACTTTTGGTTATTTTTATTTTCTTGCCCATTTACATGCAGAGTGCCCAATCCATTCGCAAAATGGTTTTTAGTGTATCGGCCGCTGCCGGGGAATCGCTTGCCGGAAATATTGTGGATGATTTATTGAATGAAAACACCGCATTGTTATTTGAAAAAGCTTATAAAGTTCGCATGAATCATCCGGAATATATTAAAGAAGTTTTCGTCACCGATCGCAATAATAACATTTTGGCCTGGAGCCGACCGGAAGTTACCTATCCGTTTACACGTTTTGAATTCAAACAGATCGGAAGCAAAGCGGATACCCTGCAAAATTCATTAATTCGCCATTATGCCGTTAACGACACATTAACGGTCTTCGATCTTTCCACGCCGGTTGTCATGGCCAGCGGCCCAAAATTGGGTGAAGTGCACGTTTGGGTTAATGAGCAGACCATCCATGATTTAATAAATCAGCGTAAGTTGCGGCTGATCATTTATTTCTTATTAATTCTTATTTTGGGCTACATACCGTTGTTCTTGCTCATCCACCGCATTTTGCAACCATTTCATAGTTTGGCCGATTGGGTGCGACAGGTTGTGCATGGTAAGGTAGATCAGGATGAAATTGACATTGACGCCTCGGATGAGATCGGTGAGATTGCTCAAGCCTTCAATGAAATGACCCACAAATTCCGTGAAGCGCAAGTTACCTTGGTGGAACAGCAAAAACTGCAAAAAGAGTTACAGGTGGCGCAGGAAATTCAGCAAATGCTTTTGCCGAGTGATTTCCCCAAGGTGGAAGGTTATGATATTGCATCTTATTACGAAGCGGCCAAAGAAGTCGGTGGCGATTTGTTCGATTTTGTGGAAGTGGACGATGATACCATCGGAATCTGCGTGGCGGATGTCTCCGGTAAAGGGGTTCCCGGTTCCATGATTATGACCATGATCCGAACGGCTTTGCGTTTGGAGTCGCGCGGCAATAAAAATCCGGCGGAAGTGCTTTCCAAAGTGAATGAATTTGTGGCGGACGATATGAAACGCGGCATGTTTGTAACCATGTTTTACGTCGTTTTGGATTCCCGCAACAGAGAAATTCACTTTGCCAGCGCCGGGCATAATCCGATGATTTTATATCGCAATTCCACCAAGCAAACTTATTATTTAAATCCGCCTGGCTTTCCCGTAGGTATTCAATTACCGGATATGAGTTTGTTTGCCCGAACGATTAAAACCGAATCCATTCGTTTACGCGAAGATGATATCCTAGTGCTTTACACGGATGGTGTAACGGAAGCCATGAACCGCAAGCGTGAATTGTACCGCGAAGAGCGTTTTTTGGATTCCATTCGACGGAACGCGCATTTGAGCGTGGGAGAATTCATAAAAACCATCAATGCCGAGTTGAAGCAATTTACGGGCGGAGCTCCGCAAAACGATGATATTACGGTTGTGGCCATCCGCGAAAAAATGATGCCTAGCGATGTTATCATTAGAACGCAGGAAGAACTCCAACGACTCATTGAATCCGGCGTAAAAGTAAAAGATGCCTTAGAACAATTGAAAGTTTCGCCGCATCACTATTACAAATACAAACAGATTATCGAACGAAAAGGCATGGCCGGATTCAAAGATTTCCTGTCGGAAATGGATCCCATCGAAAAGAAGCATCTGAGTATTGAAGTTAAAACCAAGATATACGATGTGATTCGTAAACATCCGGAATATGGCCCGCGCATGATTGCTTATGAGTTGCGCAAAGATGAGTATGGCAATATCCGTGTGGATCCCGATCGAATTTATGACGAACTGATAAAGATGCGGTTGAATACGGAAGAGCGGCGGCGTCAATGGATTGAAAAAGGCGGTACCCGTCCTTTAAAGCAGCCCGGAACGCCTTTATTAACACTCGACGGCAAAGTGATTTTAAATTTCGAATCTTCCAAGCAGGAAATTGAAAAAAGGCGGGGCAAAACAACCATACCCGGTGTGGCTCCTTCTCCGAAACCGGAAGAAACCAAACGAACGGTTCGCATGTTCGGCCCGGAAGAAACGAAAAAAGAAGAAAAAGGGCAAATAATTACCCAAACCGGTAAGCCCTATCAACCGAAGGCCAAACCTGCCCCGGAGAAGGCAGAAAAGCCTGAAAAACCTGAGAAAAAAGAAGAAGCCAAGGAAGCTCCTGCTGCCGATATTCGGAAACCGCAAGAGAAAGAGACGAAAAAACCGGAGCCCGAATCGGTTGAGGCGGCAAAAGAAGCTGAAACGAAGGAACGCACAATTTTAGGCCTTTCATATTCACCGGAAGAATTAAAGGAAAAGTTAGCGCGCGATTTTAATCCTGAAATAAATCAAAATTTTCTTAAATTAGTGGATGATGACCTAAGGCAAATAAAGCAGTTGCTTCAATCGGTAAATGTTGGCGATGATTATCCCAAAACGATCAAGAAAATTAACATTTTACTAAAAATAATTACAACTCATCCGAGACTAAAGGAAGACGATTTAATAGGAATGCGCCAATTTTTTACGGAAATGCATAATCTTTTTTCATTCTACAAGTTAAAAATAAATGAGTTAGAACCGAAAATAATTGTGCAAGGCTGTAAAGATGTGTTGAAATATCTCGAAAATAGCGATATATTTAAAACTTATGATGATTTATTGGAAGCGATTAACGCCGTCGGATTTCAACACTTCCAAGTTTCAAAATCGTTTCAGGTGGCACGGGGTTCCGGTGCCAGTCAAATTGACAAGATTCGGGAACAATTAAAGAAAAAGAAAATTCTGTCGGACGATGCGTTCATTGAACCGCGTTCGTAAGCAATAGTGCCTATTCCCTTATTAGGAGGATTCAATGGAGGGTATTCAAGTATCAACGGAAATCGCCGGAAGTCGAAATCACATTTCGATTATTAAGGTGGGCGGTTATATTGACACGACTACCGCATCGGAATTGGAGCGTGCTCTGGATTCTTTGTTGAAGCAAGGTCGTTTTAATATAATCGTTGATCTTGGGAACGTTGATTACATCAGTAGCGCAGGTTGGGGCATTTTTATCAGTGAAATCAAATCCATTCGTGAAAACGGGGGCGATTTAAAACTTGTCAGAATGGTGCCGGATGTCTATGAAATTTTTGAGCTGCTTGAATTTCATCATATTCTGGATGTCTATGACTCGGTGGATGAGGCCATCAATAAATTTGAAATGGCGGAATCGACCGGTGCCAGTGTGCGGCCGAAAATGCCTCCTAAAAAGGAAGAACCGGCAACTGCCCCCAAAGCAAGCGAAGCTCCGATTAGCAATGAGCCCAATGTTGCCACTGCTTCTCAAAAAGCTACAACGGAAGAGAATGTGAACCCGGCAAACTTAAGCTTGGAAGATAAGATTAAAATGATAATCAAGGAAAATCCGAGCTATGGATCTTATCGAATCAAAAAAGAGTTAAATACGCCGAAATACGGTAATACCAAAGTAAGCTGGTTTAAAGTGCGCTCGATTTTGGCTAAGTTGAATTTGAATTCAAAATCGCGCCGTTTTCAATTTGCTATGAGTTCCAATTAACAAGGATTGATTTTAATGCATTCTACTTTAGTAATTTTCTTGGTGACCTTTGTGTCCGCCTCGGCTGTTTCTAATTTTTTCGGTGCTCCCGGAAACCTGCTGATTGCCATTGGGAGCTTTTTCTATGCTTTAACTACAGGGTTCGAACAACTTTCTTTATCGTTTGTTTTAACGCTTATTGCGGTCATGCTGTTGTTCGAAATCCTTGAATTTATTTTAATTTCGGTTACGGCCAAACATTACGGCACTTCTCGTTGGGGAATTGCCGGTGCCATTATAGGCGGTATTTTAGGCGCTTTTTCCGGAGCCTTTTTTACGCCGCTGTTGGGCGCCATCTTAGGATCTCTTGTGGGCGTGTTCTTGGGCGCCTTTGTTATTGAAATGACACGCAAACCGAATATCGGTCACGGATTGCGAGCCGGATACGGTGCATTTGTCGGCCGGGTTGGCGGATTAAGTATTAAAGTGATCGGTTCCATTACCCTTGCGGTTATGATTGTCAATCACTTAATATAATCTTGTTAAATATCTAATTTTCTGTTATTTTATCCCGAAGTGTCAGACACATTTCGGGATTTTTTTATGGTGAAAAAGATTTTCTTTTTAATATTAATTGTCGGCTTTGCCACGGCTCAGCCTCTGGTGCCCGAACGCATCCATTATTCGGGTGGCGGTGACTGGTACGGCAATAAGACGACCTGGCGCAATATTCTCCATCGCGTCAAACAGGTGTTTGATTTGAATGTCGGTGAGCGGGAAGTGGCCCACCGGATTACAGATCCCGAATTTTTAAAATATCCGATCGCTTACATCTCCGGACACGGTAATATTTATTTTTCGCCTCAGGAAGTAAAAATTCTGCGTCGCTATTTAATTTCCGGCGGATTTCTGTATGCGGATGACGATTTCGGCATGGATCCGTCTTTTCGCAGAGAGATGAAAAAAGTCTTTCCCGAATTAAAATTTGTCGAACTTCCTTTTTCCCATCCCATTTATCATATTTACTATCAATTCGATCACGGATTGCCCAAAGTACACGAACATTACGGCGGGCCTCCGAAAGGATTCGGTTTGATTTATCAGGGGCGGCTTGTGTGTTTTTACAGTTGGAATACCGACATCAGCGACGGGTGCGAAGATGCCGAAATTCACGGCGATCCTCCGGAAATTCGGGAGCAGGCCTTGCGAATGGCGGTGAACATTTTTCTTTACGCGGTGTTAAATTAAAGTCATGATGGAATCATTCGTTAAACATATTTTCAATTTTGAAAAGAAATATTTGGGCCTGCATGCCCTGGCTTCGGCCGTTCGTTTCCTGATTGCGCTTTTGGTGCTCTGGCTCAGCGTTACTTTGGCCGACAGCGTTTTTTATTTTTCGGAAATCACGCGTTGGGGCTTGTGGATTCTGAATTTCGGCATCATCGTATTTTTGGCCGTCCGTTTGCTGATTATTCCCTTGCAAAAATACGCACGTTTGAAGAAGAACAGTGATCTGACGGAAGCCGCACGGCGGATTAGTCAATTGTTCCCGGAAGTCGGTGACGATTTGATTAACGGTTATCAACTTTTGAAAGATTTTGAAAAAGGCTCCGAATCTCAGGAATTGAAACAAGCGGCCATTGCTAACATTGTGCGAAAATATGAAAACAAAGATTTTACGAAACGAATCCGTTTCACGGATATGCTGTCCGAATGGCGCTGGTTCCTGATGTTAACAATCGGCTTGATCGTTTTGTTTGCCCTGCGCGCTCCGCAAATTTGGCATTCCACTTTACGCATGCTTAATCCCACCAATCCCTACATCCGGGTTCCGGAATTTCAATTTGCCGTGGTTCCAGGCGATACGACCTTAATCAAAGGCGATGCTTTTGACGTGCAGGTTAAGTACAAAGGCCCTGCCTTAAAAAACTGTTATTTGCTTCTGAAGGCTTCTGAAAACAAAGCGCTGCGTAAAGTGCCAATGAATTTTCACCGGGATTATTATTCTCTTACTTTGAAAAACATTTTACGACCTTTCCAATACCAAATTAGCGGCGAACCGTTAACCGCCCAAGATTTTGGGAAATATTTGCATTCAAAAATTTACGGAGTGCGCGTTTTAACGCTGCCTATGGTACGTTCTTTGGACGTAACGATTGTACCACCGGCCTACACGCATTTACAGCCGCAAAAGCTGGAACGAAATTTAGGCGATATTTCGGCGTTGAAAGGTAGCCGTGTTCAGGTGCGTTTGATGTCCAATAAACCTTTGAAAGCGGGGCAAATTATTTTTTCTTACGGTGATTCGCTCGGCTTAAAGGTGCGGGGGCAAATCGCCACCGGCCAATTTACTTTAAGAAAAGAAGGTACCTATTTTTTTGAATTGAGGGATACTTCCGGCTACAAAAACCGCAACCCGATTGTGTATCAATTGGCACTGCTAAAGGACTACCCGCCATTAGTGGATATTGTTCAACCAGGCAGCGATGTGGAATTGCCTTTGGATGCGCAGTTACCTTTAGTCATCGAAGCGCGGGATGACTTTGGCGTCAGCGCCGTTAAATTGCGTTATCAGATCATTAAACCGCGCGTGAATGCGGATTCCGTTTGGCAAACTTTGACCATTCCTTTGCCGCAAAAAGGGAAACGCCTGCAAAACGTTTCGTATTTGTTTGATTTTACCGTTTTGCCTCTTGCCTTCGGTGATCAGTTAAAATATTACGCTCTGGCTTTGGATAATAATTATGTTAGCGGCCCTGGCATCGGTAAAAGCCAAATTTATTATGTGCGTTTTCCATCCATTGAAGAGATTTTTAAAACCACCGATGAAACGCAGAATGAGAAAGTCGAGGATTTGAAGGGCATTACGGACGAAGCCAAGGAACTGAATAAAACGCTTGAGAAATTGGATCGGGAGCTGAAACAAACCCGCAAGTTGGATTGGGATCGGAAAAATCAGATTACGGAAGCGATGAATCGCCAGAAAAAACTGCAGAAGAAGCTTGAGCAGGTGCACAAAGAATTAAAGGAAATGGTGGAAAAATTAGAACAAAACGATTTAATCAGTCCGGAAGTGCTCAAAAAATATCAACAATTGCAAGATTTATTGCAGGATATTATTACACCCGAATTGCAAAAGGCGCTGCAGAATTTACAGAAAAAAATGGAACAGGCCGCCAAACCGGAAGATGTGGAAAAGGCTTTGAAGGATTTCCGTTTGAATCAGGAAGCCTTTGAAAAGCGGATTGAACGCACCATGGAATTGTTGAAGCAAGTGCAGTTCGAACAAAAAATGGATGAACTGGTAAAAAAGGCGCAATCGCTCTTAAAACAGCAAGAAAAGATATCCGAACAATTGCAAAAAGCGGATTCTCTGAGTCCGGAAGAAAAATCCAATTTACAGCAAATGCAAAAAGAGCAAAAAGAATCATTGAACCGTTTGCAATTTGACATGCAACAAATGGAAAAGAAT
>JALWEA010000479.1 GCA_027039465.1 Calditrichia bacterium
TCTTTTGTTTATCCCCTTTGCTTTCCCGTTCTCAAACTCACCATCGGCTGTGTAACCTTGTTTTTCTACCGTTATTCCTTTACTTACTTCTCCTTCTTTTCCTATCTTGACTACATCAAATAAATAACGGTAATGATTTACAAATTTACTTTCTGTCCTTGCATTTAGATATAGTGAGATTTCTTCATTATCACACTTCTTCGGTACTTTTATGTACAGATTGTCTTCATCGTTATTTACCCGGAGTGCACTAACTTTTTCTTTTGTTGGCTTTCCCCATACGGATGACACCGATAACCTCGGATAATCTATTCCTCTATTCTCCAATTCTTTTGCAGTTGTACCTATCTCATACAAACGTACGTCATCTACAAACAAACTTGTCGTCGGTTCCGTACCCAAAACCGTAATTTGTAATAATATCTCTTTTATCGGTTTGGTTGCCTGAAATCCGAATCTTCTAAAATCCCAGTCATGATCACTTTCACCAAGGCAGAATGTGGGATTTACTTCCTGCATTGTTCCATCATAATGATAAATATATATGGTTACATTAGCATAATTATCCGGTCCCCAATATCCGGGTGGGATATTACCGACGGAGTTATCTAACTTTGACCAAATTTCAATAGCTACCGGTTTTACTTTTTTTTGATGTAATGGAATTAGTTGTGAGACGCCTGAACCGTCTAAATAGGTCACCGAGGCCCGTAATGATTTTCTCCCGGTTATTGATTCGTTCCGATCTATTACAGGTTTTCTGTACTTTGCCCCCACCCAACTTACCCATTGGTCTTCCAAGGGAAGTTGCCAACTTTCGGGGAAACTTTCTTCTTCTAAGGACGCATCTTCAAAACTGTGATTCTTTACTAGATTTATTCCTTCTAATTCTTGACTTAAATAAGCATCATCTATCCATGCTTTGCCTTTCGAACCAGCAGAAATTGTGAAGATAATCTTTCCGCCCCACACTAACTGATCTAATGTCAGCTTTTTCTCTACCAATTTCCATTCATTTGACCCCGATAGTCTTATCGTATCCTCTTTTGACGGCAAACCTTTTATAATTCCCAATTTTATAATTGCATTTAATGTTTTTGAATCTGTAATATTTTTTGTTTTATAATAAAATGATACCTTGATCTCTTTGCCGGCTACTAACGGTAATCCAAAGGGCATACTGCCATCGATTACTCTCCAAAAGTTACTGCATACCGTTGCCTTTACTTCCTTTGCAGCACCTGTAAGTTGGATGGAATTTACCCCCGAATGTTTTTCTTTTTTGCTTAATTTAGCCCCTTCTGTTAATTCCCAGTAGGTAGGAACACCCGTACCGGCAGCATCGATATGACTACGACGATCTTTTCCCTGAATAATTTGATTGACAAAGACATTCTCAACATCTCCGTTCGGGAATAAATTATGCTGGCCGTAAACTTGCGATAATGTTATTAATAAAAGTAGGAGAAATATTCCTGACATTCTCATTTCTTTTTCTCTTCCCATCCGGTTTTGGTTGAATCGGTATAAATTTCATCCGGAATTCTTACCCGGGCATCGCGCTCATCTCTCATCTGAATCCGCAAAGGATGTTTTAACCTTTTTTGAAAATAATTAACCTTTTCGAACCGTTTGTTCTCAGGGCCCAATTCATAAGGGATAAGCGCCCATTTTTCCCAATAAATATTGTCTTT
Source organism: Calditrichia bacterium (assembly GCA_027039465.1). Taxonomy (GTDB): domain Bacteria; phylum Calditrichota; class Calditrichia; order Calditrichales; family Calditrichaceae; genus Caldithrix. Next base: position 1,695 of record JALWEA010000479.1, read on the forward strand.
CGGTACATTAATAATCTGCTGCATATTTTGTGTCATATAAGGTGCCACAAGAACCCTTGTCCAATAGACCCATGGACCTTTGGTGATATAAAGATAGGGATTATATGCGAACGGTTCATCATTTAAACTCGAATTTGCATATTCAACCGGAATGCCTGCAAATCCCAAATGTTTTTTCGTGTTTAGAAATGATATCCATGATACGTCCAAAGGCAAATGGACTTCCGTCAGATTGGGAATATCTTTTAAAGTGAGTATTTCCGGTTTTGAAGAAGCAGGATCCTGCCATGCCGCCTTATCTATGAGTTTATGATTAAAAACGATTTCCCCGTTTCGAAACGCTTGTAAGGGAACATCTTTCTTAGTTTCAAGCGTTGTAGTCATAATAAAATAAGGGGCGTTCGCAAAAAACTTGTAAGTGATGCTCAAAGCGATTTCCGGCATGTTGGGGATAAAACCTCTTCGATGTGTCATGAACATCACGGGGCCGGAAACGGTTTCATATTTCTCGGGAGGATTCCAATCCGAGGCATGCATCCAGGGGCGTTTTGGCGAGTAAGCTCCCGGATTCCAGTGAATGGCGCCGTTCGTTTCCAATTTGTGTTCCAGAGTAATTTCCGGGATGCTCTTTAGTGTTATTTCATTAAGCATCCCCGATTTAGGATGCAGTTTTACCTTGTAAAAATCATTCTCAATCGTTAAGCCTAGTCCTTTTCCCCGAACCTTTAACGGAGTTTCATTTTGCATTTTTTTTACCTTGGGATTGCCGTAAAAAGCGAGTAAAACCATATTTGAGTTAGCTTTTATTGATATCGGAACAACAATTTTTGCATAGACAGACGGTAACCAATAGAAAGGCCTTAATTTTCCGTCTTTGCCATATCTTGGCTTATCCTTTTTTAAATATTTTTGAACATCGTATACTTGGGCAGGTATTAAATTGGTATTACCTTGTTCGTCTATTTCGACAATACGTAATTCCTTGCTCAAATCCGTAATTTGATCGGGATAAAAAACCAGTGAAAACTGGACAGGCTCATTCTTTCTTTCTAAGCCAAAATCTTCGGAAACGACAATACTTTTGTAATATTTCCATTGCGTGTTCCAGTATCCGCCCTTATCCGGAGCAACGATTTCCTGTCTTACGGTTTTAATTTCCTGACTATCGTTGAAAGAATACTTTATTTCAATTTTATACTTTTGGCCATTCTGCCAGTCAAGCCTTGCTATCAAAATGGGTTGTGTGTAAATAAAATCTTTTGAATAGTTCGCTGAAAAAGGTGGCCAATTATAGGGGAATACCTTATTATTATCTTTACCCCAGGCGGCATTTCGTATTTCGTAATCAGTAATTTTTTTACCGTTAACCAGAATCTTTCTGATACGAAACGGAATTTTTACCCCATTGTTGTTTATTTGCATCTTAAAATAATAGTATGGAATAGATGGTATGGGATGACCGATTTCAGCTTTTTCAAAATTCAATTGTCGGTCATTTGCAATGGTGTTTTGTGGAAGAAATATGATTGAAAATCCGAAAATAAATATCGATATTAGCAAACGATTAATTTTGGCAAAAGATAAACGGCTCATAACATTCCTCGACATTAATCATAAAAAAATTGGGCACAGTTCCGAAAACCCATGCCCAATTTTCAAACAAGAAGTTTAGGGAACAGTTTTTTCTTACTTAATTAAGAACATCTTTTTAGCGCTTTGATTTTTCCCGCTCGTTAATTTATAGATATAGATGCCGCTCGGTAATTCAATACCTTTATCATTTTTACCATTAAAAACAACTTTATGAGTACCGGCTTTTAAATTCTTATTTACCAGCGTTTTGACCAACTGACCGGTAATAGAATAAATCTTAAGCGTCGTAAAATCACTCTTGGCTAAATGGAATTCAATATTTGTTGTCGGGTTAAAAGGATTAGGATAATTATTTTTTAATTCAAAACCCGATGGTACATTTGTCTGGTTATTTTTTATGGAAGTTAACGGATTAGGAAGACCTGCTTCCCAGGCAGCTACAACATCCGCACCATACCAGTTCAAATCACCAACCGGATATCCGTCAGAACCTGCATCTATAAGGTCCGGATTTGTCGGTTTTAAATTCATTGGAATCGGCCAGATAACATCCGACAGATGATATTTTTCGCCTGTTTTAGGATTAATCGGCAACCATCCGGGCCATTTCGCAGGATAAGAGCCATACTTTGCTTCAAAATCGGGTATCTTTGTGGAATCACGTACACACCAATCCCAGGCATATTGAATTTCAGTAACTCTGCTAAGACTATCAACATCTACAAATTGCGGATCGATACCACCGGTTCTATTCCAGTTTTCATCAACGGTTTCCAGCATATTGTTTTCAAATTTCCAACCGTACTTTGCAAAACGTGCTAATACGGTGTCGGATAAAAACGGAATATATTCGGCAGTTATATCCTTCATGTGAGCAAGCTGATGATCATCGGTAAAACGTAAGTTATTGGTTATTTCAATATGTCTTGAATAGTCATCGATTCCCACATTGTCGCCATCAGGACCAAGAGGATGAAAATCCATCATCCCTAATTCGCCTCTAAGGCTATCTTCATTAACATCGCTACCACGATCGCCTGCATAAGCCGGAGTCCAATTCGGACGCGGACCGACATATCCTACCGAAGCTATATCATAGAAAATATTATCTTTAACAATAAAATCGGAGTCATAGCGATTCCAAAAAATATCATTACCAACACAACCTACAAAAGTATTATGTATATACTTTTGTCCTCCGTGAGGGCCATCGCCTAAATAATCCAAAGCACGACCGTATCCGATAACCGTGTTATTAATAAAATTATAATTCAAACTATCGCCGGCCCAGTATCCGAAATATCCTTCATGCCAACGCGGCGGGTTCCAACCTTGCCAAAAGATATTATTTGTAATGTTCATTGTAATATTGTTTAAGCCAGGATTATAATAAAGAACATAAAGGTGATTAACCACACAATGGTCTATTGTGAATGTGGTAGCCGGCGTCAGCAGCTTTACAAACCAGCTAATATGACGAAGATCATCAAGCACCCAACCAGTAATAGCAATGTTTTTAACAGTTAAATCGCCACTCGCTTCAACCATTGGATTAATTACGGGATTACCGGCAAGTTCAAACCCTACCATTTGAGCCGGTGGTTCATCGGCCGGTTCGGTTTCACCGATAATTGTGGTATTTTCAGTCGCCTGAATTATATGATCCGTTACATAGACCCCGCCTCTTTTTAATTTGTAGATTTTACCAGGTGTCTTTTCAATAGCATCAGGCAATGTATTAAAGCCCGGGTCTACAACTAAAGTATCCTGAGCAAAACTTGTGCTGGCAAAAATTAGCGCCATGCCTATCAACGCCAGAAAACTTTTTTTAACCAAGCTCATCATTTTATTCTCCCTTTGTTTAAATAAATAAATTTTAAACTATGCCAAAAGATGGCTTCGTAAGTTAAAGACGTACCTTCTGCCCTCTTTTTCTTCCTCCTCCTTTCTTATTTTTAATTTGACAATTTAGTTTTAATGTAACTGCCTGCATTTACCTCCCTTCCATTTTTTAGTTAGACTTTTTGACCGGTATTAATTTGTAATTTTTTTAATGAAACTTAGAATTGATATCTCAGACCTATATCTGTTGTCCACCCGTAATTCTCCTGATGCGCCAGAAAATTGGGGTAGTATGTTAATGTTTGCCTGTCGGGCCAATTGTTTAGGTTGTTAAGATTCCAATAAAAAGTTAACCCCTTAATAAATAGCTTTTGAGATAACTGAGCGTCAAATCGCAACAAATGATCCGTACTTACATCTAAAGATTTAACATTTGCCTGTGCATTCTGAATTGTTTTACCCTGATAGTAAACGGAAAATCGACCGGAAAAGCCTCCCTTTTCATAACCAATGGTAACGTTGCTTATCATTTTAGGCATACCTATAATTGTATTTACACGAGAAGAATCTTTACCTACTTGTTTTACATAAGGTGGTTCCGGAATCCTTATACGTTCCGCATAAAAGAACGGGTATCTTGTTTCCGAATCCATAAAAGTCATATTCAGATTTAAAAGTAAGCCATCAAGAAATCCCGGAAGATACCAGAAATGCGTTTGCCAACTAAACTCTAAACCTTTAACAAATCCGGGCCATTTATTATTAATGGGTGCCGTATAAAACTTTCCTAAATAGGCATCCGGAAGTCCGAACTTCTTCGGATCCGTGATATTGACAGTATAGTTTAAAACCTGATCGGTTATTTTTTTATAAAATAAACCAACATCAAATAAACCAATTACGTTTGAATAAAATGAAACGGATAGGTCATAATTATAATTCGATTGGGGTTTTAACGCCATATTACCTTTGATAATGTTACCATCTTTTTCCCAATATTTGGGGCTTTTCATTTTGGGGTCCGGTCGAGAAACGGTATGGGAATAAGCTAACCTAATATCGGAAAAATCCGTTGCTTTAATTTTCATTTCAGCCATCGGGAACCATTGACGACCGATATCAGAGCCGGTAACTTCTTTTTCAGTTCCTTGATTTTCTCTCGGGCCACCGCCGGCGGCTGAATGAAGATTGATGCCGGTAACTGTGTATTTGTTGTATTCATAACGCACACCGGGTATAAAATCAATTCTACTGCCAATTTTTAAATTTGACATTAAATAACCCGCATAAAATTCCTGATCTCCTTTATAATTATTTACCTCCACGTATACTCTTGGTAAATAGGTATCAATTGTAGCATTCACATACGTTTTTATCTTATCAAAATCAGGTATAAAATAAATTTTCCCATTGACGAGCGAATAATCTCTCACACTTTTATTTTCATCAACAAAAGAGGCTAATCCCAGGTAACCTTTATTCATACGTTTCCACCCGAAATCCGGAAGTCTTTGCAAAGCTATTTTTGTTCCGTCAACCCAGTCATAAATAAATCCGCTTTGATTATTATGAGTTAAATATTCACGATGAACTTTACGCGCTTTGCCGCCGAATTTAATATTGCCGCTTATTGCTTTACTTAATGCAAATGGAAAATTTATATCAAATTTATAGCCAAACTCATTCTCGATATTTTTTTCATCAATTACATTTATGTAATCAAGTTGTGTCTTGTCTAAATCATGATCCGCCAAATTTAAAATATCTTGTATTGTTGAGGTAGAATCCAGGGTCTTTACATCATGCATTCCGCTTCCGTTACTTGCTGTAAGAATTATTCTACGAGGTATTTTTTCCTCGTCTCGAGAATAATAAACCGACCAATCTATTTTCCCGCCAAATAAATAATGCTCACCACCAAGGCCGTTTAAAAACGTCAATTTAGTTCTATCTTCAATTTGGGAAATATATCTTAATCGATCTCTCCCTAAAGGATTGTAATCGTTAATAAACTTTTTCTGTTCACCACTTATTTTGCCAAAAAAAGACTGGAAATAAAATTTACCGTCACCTACACGATAATCGGAATAAAACGTAGCCCCTATTCTGTCATCTATCAGATTGCTTAAAGCTAAGTCCAAACCCGAAAATTGAACCGGTTGTAACTCTTCGGAGGTGGCTTGACCTCCAATTACTCTGTGACTGGCAGAAAATTGATCTGAGCTTCTGTCTTTTCTGTCAAAAGTTATATTAAGGACAGCACCCAGCTTGTTGTTAAAAAAGCGGTTACTGATGGTTGTCATTCCATAAAACATGTCGAATTTTTTTGTCAAGCCGTTATATCCTGGTCTTACCCAGGTATCTACCCTATAGTGACTGGGGGCAGGATTCATTCTGAAACTAACAATACCGCCTGTTACATCGGCATCTTTATCGGGAGTAAACGATTTTTGCACTTCTATACCGCCAATCATTCCGGAAGATATGGCAGCCAGGTTATTTCCTGTCATTCTCATTCCATTAACATAGAACACATTCTGATCAACTCCACGGATACGTATTTTAGTTGCCTCGCCGCCCTCTCTGGATACTGAAATTCCGGGTACTCTGGCAAGAGCCGCGGCTGCATTTTCGTCCGGCAATTCCCGAATCTTCGCCGGAGAGATAATATTTACGATCTGTGGTGAACTAATCTGCTGGTTAATTGCCTTGGCCTGCCCTACTGCCTGCGCCGTTACTTCAATAACCTCTCCTTTCATTGAAACCGGACGAAGCATTGCATTAATGAAAACCGCTTTGTCTTTAGTCAAGTGAACTTTATATTTCTTGCTATTATAACCGATATAAAGAACCTTGACCGTATAGTTCCCAGGCGCAATTTCCGGAAGAACAAATTCGCCGTCTAAGTTTGTGCTGCTTCCAATGGATGTACCTTCAACAATTACATTTGCTCCCGCCAAAGGGCTGCTGTCAGTACTGTCGACAACAACACCTAATATCCGTCCTTTAAAACCGG
>JALWEA010000480.1 GCA_027039465.1 Calditrichia bacterium
ATGACGCAATTTGAAAAATTCGGCATTATTTTTACAGAGGCGCTGTAAAAATGATTCAGCCTTTTTAAAAAATTAGCTGAAAAGTTAACAAGAACAAACGAATTTTCAACAATCGCTCAATTTAGGGAATAGTAATTTGTTCGTTTAAAACGGAGTGGCTGCAATGATAAAACGCGTATCGGTTGCATTTTCGGTTTTGGTTTTGACCATTGGCCTTTTAACCGTGAGTTCCTGCACGGATATCGAACCGAAAAAAGATGCTCTAGCCGATTCGGTGAAAACCGAATTTCTACATGCCTGGCAAGGATACAAAACGTATGCCTGGGGTTACGATTATCTGAAACCGTTGAGCAAACAGGGTGCAAACTGGTACGATTCTTCCTTTGTTATTACACCCGTAGATGCCTTTGATACGATGGTTCTAATGGGCTTGGAGCAGGAAGCGCAGCAGGCCAAGAAACTAATTTTTAACAAGCTTTCATTCAATCGCAATATTTCCGTAAAGGTCTTTGAAATGAATATCCGCCTTTTGGGCGGCCTTCTTTCGGCCTATCAATTGGATCGCGACCCGCGTTTTTTGCAATTGGCCGAAGATTTGGGTCGGCGATTATTACCCGCCTTTTCATCGCCTACCGGCATGCCTTACCGGTATGTTAATTTGAAAACGGGGGAGGTATCGGGCAATATCAGTAATCCGGCCGAAATCGGAACCTACATAGTCGAATTCGGAACGCTTACCCGATTGACAGGCGATTCGGTCTTCTACAAAAAGGCCAAGAAGGCTTTGCGGGCCGTGTACCAACGACGCTCGTCCATCGGATTGGTGGGAACGACCATTAATGTGGATACCGGCGCCTGGGTGGACAAATCTTCCCATATCGGGGCGATGATCGATTCCTATTATGAGTATTTGCTGAAAGGATTTCGATTGTTCAAAGACCCTGATTTGGGTGATATGTGGAAGCACAGTGTGAATGCGGCTAACTCCTATTTGGCCGATGAATATCAGGATAATTTGTGGTACGGTCGGGTGGATATGGAAACGGGCAAATTGCAAAAGCCTTGGTTTAGCGCTTTGGATGCTTTCTTCCCGGGCGTGTTGGCTTTGGACGGGCAAATGGATCGGGCGCGCGCACTGCTGAATTCCTGCTTTAAAATGTGGCAATTGCAGGGCATCGAGCCGGAGCTGATTAATTATCGGACGATGCGCATTTTGTCGCCGGGCTATCCCTTGCGTCCGGAGATTATCGAATCGACCTATTACATGTATTATTTTACGGGCAACAATCAATACCGCGAAATGGGGCGCACCTATTTTAAGGCTTTGAAAAAATACTGCCGTACCGATGACGGTTACACGGGATTAAAAAGTGTGATTACCAAAGAAAAAAGCGACCGTATGGGCAGTTATTTTTTTGCTGAAACCATGAAATACCTGTACCTGCTGTTTTCGGATCCGGCAATGACTAATTTGAGTAAAACGGTTTTTAATACCGAAGCGCACCCGATGTTTGTTGACGATTATATCGAAAGAAGATAGCGGGATAAAGCGAAATTATGAGCGATGAATTTCTTGCCTGACCATTGCGCGATCAAATTAATAATGTTAGTCATATTTAAGAAAGCATTGCACTAAATGCTAACAAAAGAATTAAAAAATAAGATAATAAAAGCTTATATTCCCTTAATATTTTTTGGGACATTTGTATTCTCTTTTATCCTTCTCCCTGGAATATTAGATTACTATATTTGGTATATAGCTATCATTCTCGCAATTTTTAGGAGCTTTATTTTAACGTTTTTCTTTTTCTCGATTGCATTAATTGTTGAAATTATAGAGATACGTGCAATAAATAAGAAACTACAAATGGAACCATTTAAAATATTCATTGACCAAGGATTTAAAATTAACGACATTATTTATTTAGAAGGATGGGTCAATAAATATTTCTGTAGAATAACCTTGAAAAATAATTATTCAAAAAGGAAAATTACCTATATATATTTGTATATTTATTATTTTGAAAATAACAAATTAACTTTGGAGCAAAGGCAACAACTAAGTAGAAAAAACAATTTTTATTGGGATTTTGGGCATATTGTTAAAACAATTAAATCAAATCCCAAAAAATTACCCAAGTATGACACAATTAAGAATCATATAGTATCAATAACTAATTTATTAAATCATTATGGTTTTGGTCCGATTTCGTTTGATGATTGGTTTTCTACTTATGGTATTGCAAAACAGGAAGCAGAAGATCAAATTATTGAAAACAGAACAAAGTTTAGATTAAATTTATTTAATGGCAAACTAGATTTTCGAATATTAAAAAAATAAAATGGCTAACAAAGACGTCGTGTAATTTGCCACGCGTCCGGTTTCTCGTTATTTTGTAAATTAATTGAGTTTGGAAATCCGGTTAACGCCCAAGCCGTTCTAATCAAAGGATTCCCCGAATGCCTGAATTGATTCGTTTGAATATTCCTTTTATTGTCGTATTACTATTGGCGGCTGTCTCGTTCGCCATTGTTTATTTTTTCTACCGCCGTACCAATCCGGAAATCAGTCCCACCTGGAAAGTCGTCCTGATCGTTCTGCGTTCCGGCGTGTTATTTTTGATCTTATTGCTTTTTTTCGAACCGGCCGTGCATTTGTTCTATTATCAAAAAAAATACCCGACGATTGATATTTTTGTTGACAATTCTCAGTCCATGGGGATTCGGCAAGGAACGGAAGACCGTTGGCGGCAAGTCGGGCAAGCGCTGCAAGCGTTGCAAAAACATTTGCAAAATACCGGGCAAGTCCGTTGGTTTAGTTTTAATTCTCGTCTAAACCCGATAAACCGTTTGGACAGTTTGAAGCCTTCCGAGGGCGGAACCGATTTTGTGCCTGTGTTAAAACATCTGCAAAAAGATGCGCCGGATGTGGCCTTTATTCTTAGCGACGGTGTAATTACCGAAGGCGGATTGCCGGCGGATTTGAGCTTTTCGCCGCGGACGACCGTGTATTGCGTGCCTATCGGTCAGGTGCACAGCGAAAGTGATGTTTTTGTGCAAGATGCCGAATTTTCGCCGGTGGCTTACAAGGGTCAACCTCAAACGGTAACAGCGCTTATCGGAACACGACAATGGAAAAAGAAACAAAGCGCATCGCTAATTTTGCGGGACGGTAAAAAAGTGGTGGCGCGTAAAACGGTCACTTTGTCCCCGGGCGCCGGACAAATGCGCGTTGCCCTGAATTACGTTCCAAAGCGCAAGGGATTACATCGTTTGGAAATTCGTATTACCGGTGTGAAAAACGACGCCAATTCTTTTAATAATGTTTTTCGTTTTGTTCAGGATGTTTTAAGAAGCAAAATTCACATTGCCTTATTGGCTTCGGCTCCCAATTATGATGTTAAATTTTTACATTTGCTTCTGCAAAAAAATCCCAAGTTTGCAGTCAGTTGGTTTGTGGAAGATAATCAAGGGCGTTTTTTGCAGAAATCATCGCTGAACCGTCTCGATAGCAGCGATGTGCTGTTTTTTGCCGAATATCCGGGTGTGCGCAGTTCCGGCGCTTTAATGCAGCGCGTAAAGCAATTATGGAACAATCGTCACCCATCTTTGGCTTTAATGGCGGGTAATTCGACCGATTGGCCTGCCCTGACGCGCATGATTAAGGATTTGCCTTTCAAACCATTGACCATGTACAAAAAGGAAAAACAGGTTACGGTGATTCCCAACGACAATAAGACGACCAATGCCTTTTTAAACCTGTTTTCCGATCGTGCGCTTAACCAAATCTTTTGGACGCGAATACCGCCGGTGACCAATTATTTTCATCGTTTGAAGTTTACGGGTAAACATACGGATTTGCTTTCCGCCGCTTACAACGGTACGGTATTTCCGGTCGTGTTTACAATGGAACAGGCGGCCTACAAACTGTTGGTCTTGAACGGGCAGGGATTTTGGCAATGGCATTTTTTAATGCAAACCGATCCGGAGATTTCCTCGGGATATCGTATTTTTTTGGAGAAGTTGATCGGTTGGCTGGCGTACAAACAACGGTTTAAACCTGTTCTATTAACCGTGAATCAAAAAAGCGGGCACATTGGTCAGTCGTTTGATTTAACCGTGCGGTTGGTGGATTCGCGTTTTAAACCGGTAACCAACGGTTCGGTATTGCTAAAAGCACAATTGGGTAAACAAAGTTTTGATCTCTCCGCGCGTGAAAGCGAGCAGGGGGTATTTAAGGCGCGATTTGTACCGCATTCTGCCGGTATTTATCGAATCAGTGCCATCGGTATTCAGCAGGATCAAATTTTAGGCAATGATTCGCTGCAAATTGCGGTTGTTCCCATGGACAAGGAATTCATTCATCTTTCTCCGGACACGTTGTTTTTGCAGAGATTGAGTCGGAACAGCGGGGGTAAGCTCGTTCCAGTTTCGGAGCTAAATGGTTTCCTGAAAACACTGGTCGGTAAACCGCGCACGATTTTAAAAGAGAAACGCATTGAATTGTGGTACCGTTGGGAATGGCTGATTCTGATTATTTTGTTGATTACGATTGAATGGGCGTTGCGGAAAAAGTTGGGTTTGGTCTGATGAAAATCGTTGGTCGCGGAAGGGTTGAATAGTTAAATTGTTGATTGGTTAAATGGGGGAAATCGTTATTTGAAAAGCATTGTCATTGCGAACGATCCCGCGAGCCTGCGAGCGGGAGAGTGAAGCAATCCCCTCCAAAGTAGCAACGGCCGGAAATGGTGGAGGGGATTGCCATGTCTCGATAAATCGGGACTACTATTGATATATTGTGGCGCGTCCGTCCCTCGATACGATTCTGCCTGTTATCTTGTGATGTTCGAAGTAAGGGCGAAGCATTTCCGTCAAAACGCTTCAGACTCAAAAAATTTAACGTTGTGCAACCAAAAACACCGATTATTTCTTTATTTGTTAGGGAAATGCTTCGCCCCTACAAGTGTCGGCAGAATCACTCGGGAACCGGACGCGGTCAAAGGCAACCGGTTGTCGAGTAGAGGCCGCACCAGCGGGCAAACAAACCATGAATTTTTTATTCCCAAAAAACAGTTTAAAAAAATCAAAGGTCGAATTATGCGTTTTATCGATTTAAGTCATCCGATACGAGAAAACATGCCTTTGTACCCGGGAACACCGCCGGTGCGTATTGAGCAACTGCGCCGCATCGAAACGGACGGTTATCGTGAAAAACGAATAATTTTTACTACGCACACGGGAACTCATGTGGATGCGCCCGCCCATATATTAGAAAACGGAAAGACATTGGATCAATTGCCTTTGTCCAGGTTTTACGGCAAGGGCATTGTACTGGACGTACGCGCGTTTAAAGGGCAATCAATTCCAGATGAATTTTTACAAGCGCAAAATTCCTGGCAAAGTGCGGAGTTTGTTTTATTCTTTACGGGATTTTCCGCCCGGTGGGGAAGAGAAGCCTATTTTAAGGATTTTCCCGTGCTGTCTTTGGCGGCTGCGGATTTATTGATAAATAAGGGAAAACTCAAGGGTGTCGGTTTTGATGCCGTTTCGCCGGATACCATGGACAGCAACAATCTACCCGTTCATCATAAATTATTAAACGCGGAAAAGCTTATTATTGAGAATTTAAATGATCTTTCATTGCTTCTTAACAAAGAATTTGAACTTAGCCTTTTCCCTCTTCCCGTATCCGATGCGGACGGGTTGCCGGTTCGTGCCGTGGCGCTGTTGCGGGATTGAGTTCCGGTTAGGGTACGTGTATTCGTTAAGGGTTAAGAGTTAAGCGTGTAAGAGTTAAGGGGAAAATCGTTATCCGTGTATTCGTTATTCGGGAATCATTATTTGGGTCAGGAAGTGGCGCACTAGTTCCCAGTTTCCAATTCCCAGTTCCAAGTTCCAAGTTCCAAATTCCCAATCCGCAATATTAAGCAAATTCGTACCAATGCGAATTGCATTCTACCAATTAATTATTTAATTTCTATGATTTATGATAGATACGATACGGCAGAATATCAGAGACATTGAGATACGAATTTCTAAAGCCTGCGAGCGATCGGGACGAAAACGAGAAGACGTAACTTTGATTGCGGTCAGTAAGACATTTCCGGCTGAAATTGTCCGACAGGCTTACGATGCCGGGCTGCGCATTTTCGGTGAAAACCGGCCGCAGGAATTACGCGAAAAAAGTCAGCTTTTGCCTGATGATATCGAGTGGCATTTCATCGGACATTTGCAGACCAATAAGATCAAGTATGTTCTACCGACAGCCCGTTTAATCCATTCGGTAGATTCGCTGCATTTGGCGCAGGCTTTATCTGAATTCGCTCAAAAAAAGAATTTGCATGTACCGATTTTGCTGGAAGTAAACACCAGCGGCGAGGCCAGCAAGTTCGGTTTTAAACCCGAAGAGACGGCGCAGGCTTTTTCGCAAATTAATGCATTGCCGCATTTGGAATTGCGCGGCTTGATGACCATCGGGCCTTTGACGGATAATGTGGATCGCATCCGGCAGGCATTTCGGGAGCTGCGCGCTTTAAGGGACGATGTACGCAAACAATGGGGCGAAGAAAAAACAGCGATTTTGTCCATGGGCATGAGCGGGGATTTTGAGATCGCTATTGAAGAAGGCGCGACCCATATTCGTTTAGGCACGGCCATTTTTGGGAAACGGGGGAAGTAAATTGAGCTTAGCACCGATTGATATCAAAAAACAAGAATTTAAAAAAGCCTTACGAGGCTATGATCCCGTTGAGGTCAAGGCATACCTCGATTTTGTGGCCGAAGAATACGAACAATTGCTCCGACGGAATCAGCAATTGGAAAAACAGGTGAATTCGTATCAGACCGAGTTAAAGCATTACAAAGATGTGGAAAAAACTCTGAAGCAGACCTTATACGAAGTAAAGCAAACGTCTCAACTTTCAAAAGAAACGTCTCAAAAAGAAGCGGAATTGATTAAACGCGAGGCGGAAATCAAGGCTACTAAAATAATGGAAGAAGCCAAAGCGGAGGTTGAACGTTTACGAAAAGAAGTTGAAAATTTAAAACAGCAAAAAGACTCGTTTGTAACTCGGTTAAAATATTTGCTTTCATCCCAGTTGGAATTGATTGAAATGTTGCAAGTGGACGATGATCAGTTGAATGTGATTAAGGAAAAACCGGTATCCCAATTCAAAGGTACCAAGCGAAGTGTGAGCAGCGAAAAACGGAGCGTTAAGGCTAAACCGCAGCCCAAGGCGGAAACACCTGCGAAAGCAAAAAAAGATGAAGAGCCGGAAATTCAAATGCCCAAAAGAGAAAAAGAAAATAAACCGGCAAAAGCCGAGGAGCCGAAACCCAAAAAGGAAAATGTAGCCAAAGATTTTTTTAAAGATATCTTCGGCGAAGACTTGGATGTGGATGATATTTTTAAAGACGGTAAATAATCAGTATTCGGTACCATCCGCAAACAAAAACGCGGTGATTTTAGGATTGGCATGGTGAAATTTTAATCGCAAGGAGTTGCCTTTATCTTTATTCAAAAAAAAATGTTTAATTTGATCTTTTTAACAGGCAGGAAGCCGAATAGTTGAAGGGCGGGCGAGGGTTCTTGTATAGCATGTTTAATCTGCCGGTAAAATTAACCGGATTCTCTGAAAAACGTTTTCCCATAGAGGAAATTTAAAACTTGTAACACTATGGCGCTTGAATCCGATTATGGATTCAAAAAACATAAAAAGTTGGCAAACAGGGTATAGGTATTAACTGGGAGGTTAAACATGCGGTTAACCAAAATCTTTAGTGTTATTGTAATCGGGTTGTTTTCGATTACTCTATTCAATTGTTCCGGAACCCGCTACATATCCGCGAAAAATCCGGAAAGCGAGACTTCTGTGCGTTTGAATATGACGGACGGAACACATCACGAGGGTATCATCATTACCGGTGATTCAACGCATTTGGTTTATGTGGATGCGGGAACGCATCAAAAAACGACGCTAAAGCTCAAAGATATCGAAAGTATCGAGCGCATTAGCAAATATTTCGATTTTGAAGGGAACCCGATTCCCGTCGAGGAAATTAAAGCCAACAAGAGCCTTAAGAACACGTTGTTGTATGGCGGCGCGGGATTGGTTTTGGGCGCTGCCGTAGGAACGGGCGT
>JALWEA010000481.1 GCA_027039465.1 Calditrichia bacterium
ATCGCTGTCAATATTTAATTGGAGCCGGGGGGACGAATTGTCCGGTTTACCGAACATTTTTTGAGCGAGACAATGTTCGCGATCCATTTAAGCGCATCGCCACCATGGAATTGGAGTATCAGACGGAATCGCATGATCCAAACTGCTATTTGTGGTTTTTTGATAACGATCTCTCCGGCTACTCATGGTATGTGCCCAAAGGCAACGGTTATGTTAATATCGGTATTGGCGGGCGGTTTGCGGATTTGAAAGTAAAAGGTCAAACCATTCAGCAGCACTGGCAGTGGTTTGCCAATAAGCTCGAGCTCAAAGGATTGTTAAATAACATTCCGCGTCAGGTTAAAGGTTACAATTATTACCTGCATGATGATCACCACACGGTACAAAAGGGCAATGTTTTCATCGTTGGCGATGCTGCGGGTTTGGGTACCGTGGATATGGGTGAAGGCATTGCTCCGGCCATTCAAAGCGGGATTCTGGCTGCTGATTCCATTTTGACGGGTAAGCCCTACTCCATCAAAATGGTTCACAAATACAGTTTCGTCGATCTATTATTCTGGTGGCGATTTGGCATTTGAAATTGGGCTGATAATTACAAGGCCAGGAACCATGGATGGCGCTACAAATTTATTAAGATAGTGAGATGAATTAATTGGGAATTGGTAACTGGTAACTGGGAACTGGTAACTGGTAACTAGCATGGCAATGGCGTCTCGATATGATCCCGCTGGCGCGGTCTCTACTCGATAACCTATTGCCTTTGACCGCGTCCGGTTCCCGAGTGATTCTGCCGAAACTTGTAGGGGCGAAGCATCTCCCTAATAAATAAAGAAACAATCGATGTTTTTGGTTGCAAAACGTTAAATTTTTTGAGATTGCAGCGTCTTGACGGAAATGCTTCGCCTTTACATCGAACAACCCAAGATGAAAGGTAGAATCGTATCGAGGGACGGACGCGCCGCAATCTGTCAATAGTAATGAAACGACGAGGAATCCATTGTTCGTCAGATTCAACGCGCTTGCAAATCCTTTTTTGAACCCATCCCCTCCCTTCCCTACGAATCGTCCCGATGTTTGGGATTTACAATACGGAAGGGTGCCCACTTAGCTGGGGTAATTTGATAAATTATTGAGTTGAAGTGATTGTTCGCCCACCGGCACGCAAGATTGTGACCAAATGCTGAATAATTGTGGCGGCATGAAGAATTTCCTTGCATCCGTTGCCACTTTGAAGGAGATTCCTCTCCCGCTACGCGGGATCGGAATGACAGTCTTGGGAATCACATCAATTAACGGGCGCACACCACCGACTGCACAAACAATGATTCACGATTAACGAATAACGCATATACGGATAACGATTTCCACCATTAGACCATTCAACCCTTCAACTCTCAGCCTTTAACTCTCTCCACTATCTTTTCACTGAATCCAACGCCTGCAGCACAATGCTCGGCGTAATCACTTCCGGCAAAATTTGCGGCCGGTCGTTTTTACGACCCGAATAAAGTACATAAAGCGGTACACTCATGCGTCCGAAGCGTGCCAGCGCTTTGGTAATTTCCGGATTGCGCCGCGTCCAATCCGCCTTCAAAGCCACAATACCCAATTCCTTAAATTTCTTCTGAACATCCTCGGAGGAAAAAGCAATCTGCTCATTGGCCTGGCATGAGAGACACCACTTTGCGGTAAAATCCACAAATACCGGCTTACCTTCGTCCAAAAGTTGCTGCAATAGCTGATCCGAATAGGGCTGCCAATTTATCTCTCCCGTGGTAACCGTGGCGCTCGGCTCTTCGATATATTTGGGATAATTCTCCAAAATGTACCAATTACTTAAGCCTAAAATCAGCAAGGCCAATATCCATGCGATAATCCGTGTTCTCTGCTCCATGGCCAAATTGCCCCAACGCCCGTAAATCCACGCGGCAATGGAGGTTAACAGCAAGTCAAACAAAACCAGCACTAGTACCACCGAGCCGGTTTGCTGACCCAAAACCCACAGCAACCAAATAACGGTGGCCACCAATAAAAATCCCATAAATTGTTTTAATGATTCCATCCAACGGCCCGGTTTCGGAACGTATTTAAGCAAAGCCGGTATTGAGGTAATCAAGGCAAAGGGAAAGGCCATGCCCAAACCGAGAAAAGTAAACACCACCATGGAAATCCAGGCCGGTTGCGTTAGGGCAAACCCAAGAGCGCCTCCCATAAAAGGAGCCGTACAAGGCGTGGCAACGATGGTGGCAATCACGCCGTCCATCAAAGAACCAAACCAACCCTCGCTTTTGGCCGCACCGCCTACCGTCGTTAATGAAGTCCCGATCTCAAAAACTCCGAACATGCTGAGTCCCAAAAGGAACATAAAAACCGAAAGGATAATCAGAAAGGTCGGCGATTGTAATTGGAATCCCCAACCCAATTGTTCACCGCCTGCTTTAAGAATTAACAAAGCAATGGCCAACACCCAGAAGGCCAACAAAACACCAAGGGTAAACAAAGCACCATGCTTCCAGGGTTTGGCTTTTTCGTCCTGTGCCTGTTTGACAAAGCGCATGATTTTAATCGACAGAACTGGTAAAACACAGGGCATAAGATTCAAAATCATGCCGCCTAAAAAGGAAAACAAAATCGCCAGCCAAATGCTGGAAATTTCCGAATGCTTGGGTGCAGAAAGTAACTTTTTGCTAACCGCAACTTTAATCTCCGCGCCTTTTTCCGAACCGGCACCGCGCCAGCCTGGCTCGGCAACCAATACCCCCTTCAAAGTGTCAACCGACGCCTTGCCTGCTTCGGCTTTGTGCACGGTCAATAAATAGCTGCCGCCTTTTTTTGTTAGCTTTTGTTGTTTTTCATATTTAATAACATCCGTATCGTAAGGATAGAAATACACTTCCTTTAATTCGCCTTTAAACCAGGCAGGCGGGATTAATTGCAGAACGTAAGCATCATCCGTCGCTTTGGCCGCCACTTTCCAGTCTGTGAGCGGTTGCGGTATTTTAAAACGGGCGTCGGAAAAC
This sequence comes from Calditrichia bacterium, assembly GCA_027039465.1. Taxonomy (GTDB): domain Bacteria; phylum Calditrichota; class Calditrichia; order Calditrichales; family Calditrichaceae; genus Caldithrix. The sequence goes on from JALWEA010000481.1 coordinate 3,021, forward strand.
AATTGAGCATAGCGCGCATCCGCTTGTGCCGGTTGACGCTTCACGGGTAAATCAAGGCTTACATCCGTTTCGCCGGGAATGCACACTTCACGGCATTCCAACCAGCCGACGTGCACTTTAACAGGTATTACCGTACCCGGCTTTACGCTTTTGCCCACATTAATAGGCACTAGGAAATATTGATCGCCGCTGTAACCATAAGAGACGATATCCGCTGCGGTAATGCGTTCGGGATAGGGCCATTGCACCGCACCGGCCGTAACGCCTTTGGGAAGTTTAAATTCAAATGTGGTTTCCAAACCGGTATCGCCGAAATTTCGCCAATAGATATGCCAATCCGGTTGCGCTTTCATTTCCACTGCCAGCCAAACCGTCTCGCCGGGCGATGCCCATTGAGCCTCGGAAATTAATTTAACCTGAACATGCGAAGCCCCTCCGAACTGTGCCTTTAATTCGTTAAAAGTACCGCTAATAAAGAACCCGAAAAGAAGAAAACCGACAAGTAGTGTTCTGGTAAAACCGTACTTTTGTGTCGCAGGCGATCGTAGCATAGTTACTGTCCTTTCTTTTGCATTCACATCACAGCGATTTATAAATTTCATATTTTGGAATCTATTAAATTAAAAAAAAATTATTTAAAGATAAAGCACAATTTCCTCGTCGTTTTTTTGATTAAACGAACTTTGCTCTGACAATATTCTCTTTCATTCCATTTGCTTTTTAACTAACTTTGCCTTCCGTTTTAGCAAAGGGCATTATGGAATCAAAAACAATCAATCGGCAAATATTCAATCTGGCTATTCCGAATATTTTAAGCAATCTTTCCGTACCCGTTCTTTCGGCTGTTGATACGGCGCTTGTCGGTCACTTACCGTCCGCTGTTTACATCGGCGCCGTGGCCGTGGGCGGCATGATATTTAATTTTGTTTATTGGGGCTTTGGCTTTTTGCGCATGGGTACAACCGGCTTAACCGCTCAGGCCTACGGTAAAAACGACTCCCGCGAGGTCGGCATTCTTCTGCAACGTGCCCTTTTTGTGGCACTGGCCGCCGGTTTGCTACTCATCCTTTTGCAATATGTAATTGCGTTAATCAGTTTTGCCTTAATCCATGCCACGCTGGAAGTTGAAGCCAACGCCCGCGTTTACTTTTTCATTCGTATTTATGCCGCACCGGCCACACTTAGTTTGTATGCCATCCACGGGTGGTTTTTAGGCGTACAAAACGCCAAATTTCCATTGATCGTAACCGTGGCGGTAAATCTGTTAAACATTTTATTCGACGTTTTGTTCGTTTTGGGTTTTGGTATGAATTCAAACGGAGTGGCTTTGGGGACCGTGCTGGCGCAATATCTTGGATTGGGGTTGTCTGTTTATTTGTTGTGGCGCCATTATCGTGCATATCTCCGACTTCATTCTTTGCGCCGAATTTTAGCTGTCGAGCCGTTAGTACGATTCATCAAAGTCAACACCGATATTTTCATTCGCACCCTTAGCCTGATTTTCGTCTTTTCTTTTTTTACGGCTCAATCTGCGGAATTAGGCGATGTTCCGTTGGCCGCCAATAGCATCCTGATTCAATTATGGATGTTTTTCTCCTACGGCATCGACGGATTCGCATTTGCCGCCGAAAGTCTGACGGGTAAATTTATCGGAGCCGGTAATCGCCAAGCCTTGGTAGATGTGATTCGAAAAATTTTTGCCTTTGGCATCGGTTTGGGCTTGCTGTTTACATTGATTTATTGGGCCGGTAACAATGTTATCCCATTATTGTTCACCGACCACAAACCGGTTTTGGATTTGATCGATCAATTAATTATCTGGACAATTATTGCTCCGGTGATTAGCAGCGTTTGTTACATCTGGGATGGGATTTTCATCGGTGCAACGGCCACACGCGGTTTACGCAACGCCATGCTGATTTGCGCGTTTTTAATCTACCTGCCGTTACATTATTTGCTAAAACCGCATTATCTGGCTCAAGGTATGTGGATAGCTTTATTAGGTTTCATGATAGCGCGCGGCATTAGCTTAAGTTTGCTTAGCAAAAAATATTTAAATCTTCCGTTAAAAATTCTATTTGGGTTTTCTGCCGGTCTGGAAAAATAAAAACGCTGTATTTTAATAAAAAGATTGTTCCTGTAAAATGCTTTCCACCTGATGTTCATCAATTACCGGGCCCTCGAAAAAAATGACTAATTTTTCGACGACGTTTTTTAATTGACGCACATTGCCAGGCCAGTTCTGATCCATCAGCATTGCCATGGCCGGTTCTGAAACATGGGTAATTCGTTTATTGTATTGGGCCGACGCTTTGGAAAGAAAATAATTAACCAAAAGCGGGATGTCTTCCTTACGTTCGCGTAAAGGAGGAATTTGGATTTCCAACACATTTAATCGATGGTACAAATCGCGTCGGAAACGATGTTCTTTAATTAATTCTTCCAGGTCCTGATTGGTTGCGGCAATAAAGCGGCAGGTTGCCACTTCGGTTTCCGTACTGCCCAACATGCTAAATTCGCCGGAATCCAAAACTTTCAACAACTTAGCCTGTAAATGGAAATCCATATCACCGATTTCGTCCAAAAACAAGGTACCGTCTTCCGCCAACTGAATTTTACCCGGTTTATCATCGGTGGCTCCGGTAAAAGCGCCTTTTTTATGGCCGAATAATTCACTTTCCAAGAGTTCCGGCGGAATCGCGGCGCAATTTATTTTAATGTACGGCTTTCCCACCCGAGGTCCATTAAAATGCAGAGCGCTGGCAACCAATTCCTTACCGGTGCCCGTTTCACCGGTAATCAATACTTTGGTATCGGATTGGGCAAACATTTTAATTTTTTGAAAAATGTCCTGCATTACTTTGCTTTCGCCGATGATGCGGTAATTTTCATCCAATGAATTGAGCAAAACATTTTTTTCGCGTGCCCACGAAGTTTTTTCAATGGCGTGTTGAATTGTAAGGATTAAGCGGCTTCCGTCAACCGGTTTTTCGACAAAGTCGTATGCTCCCTTTTTTATGGCTTCCACCGCAATGGGAATATTACTTTGCCCCGAAATAAAAATAATGGGCACGGTGGAATCAATTTCTTTAATTTTATCCATCAATTCCACGCCATCCATGCCAGGCATTTTCACATCCAATAATATACAATCAAATTTTTCATCTTCGGTTGCTTTTAATGCGGCAAAAGGATCCGTTACCGTTTGTACCGAAAATTCTTTTGTTTCCAACATGCGCTTTAAAGCACGGAGAAAATTTTCCTCGTCATCGACCGCCAATATTTTATAATCAATTACACTCTTACCGGATTTGCCTTCTTCCATAGACGCCTAAATTCCTTTTATTCTTTTTTCTTAATCGTATCCTTTGGTAAAATAATTAAAACGTGGGTACCTTTGCCTTCCTCCGAATCAATGGTAATCTGCCCGCCATGATTCAACACAATGCGTTTGACCAAAACAAGGCCGAATCCCGTGCCCTGATTCTTGGTTGAAAAATTCGGTTCAAAGATACGGTCTTTGATTTCTTTTGCAATTCCCACCCCGTTATCGCTAATGCGTAAAGAAATTGCATCGGAATGTTCGTTATCCCCTATGCGCACGGGATAGGACTCAAAAGTAATTTCACCTTTCCGACCGATTGCATCCAAGGCGTTTTCAAAAACTTCCTTAATAAGCAATTCAATTTGCGTACCATCCGCCGTGATCATTTCAGCTTCCGGAGCAATATTTACGCTGACTTTAACCGTTTCCAAAAAGCCGTGAGCATTGATAACTTTGTTGATCACATCCTTTATGGAGATAATTTCCAAATTCAATTTACTCAACCGTGCAAATTTCGCATAATTATCCGTGATGGCATGAATGTGATTAACTTCCTGCACAACGGTTGAAACGTCTTCTTCTACCTTTTTGTAAGCATCATCCGGCAAAATATAATGCATGGCTTCTACGGCAAATTTAATGGTGGAGAGCGGCGTTTTAATATCATGAGCCATTTTGCGAATAAGACGGGCAATAATTTCTTCGCGTTCCGAAAGAATGCTCTCGGACATATCGTAGATTTCCAGACAATATCCGGAGGGAATGCCGGACATACCCGATAGGAAGTAACCGAATAAGCGTCCTTTAAATGTTTTATCGGGATGCTGTAAAGTAATTTCAGCATTAACTTCCCTTTTCTCTCCGCTTAACAATTTATTAACCGATTCCAAAATTTGCGGATAAGTGTTGAATATCTGCCTGACATGTTGGCCGGTTTTAATTTTTGTCAAATTAAAAATTTTGATAAAATTTTTATTATAATGCAGCACCGTTCCTTTGAAAGAAAGCAGCAATACCCCTTTGTTAACGGTATTTAAATGTTTGCCCAAAAAATGATAGTAAAAAACCAATCGATTGAGTTGTTTAAAAATGAAATAAAATATAAAAAATAACAGCAGGAAAACAGCCACTGCAATTAAAAAATTCAGATGATAATAAGGATTCGGGCCATATAAATATAGTGCATCAAATTTATTTGTGCTAAGGCTTAAGTAGGTACTGCCATATTTTTTATACTTAGTTGATAATATAACATCTTTATAGCTGGAATAATACGGGACAGTAAGTTTGACAAAGTCTTTTAAATTATCATCATAAATATATATTATTTTATCACTTGATTTTATTTTACTAATAATTGCTATTAATTCTCGCTGCGGATCTTTATCAAGGTTAATCAAATAATAATGTCCAAGGACGGGTTCGTTCGTTTTAATAAAAAGTTTAGGTTTATAGTTAGAACTAGAATCTAATAGAAATAACGAAAAATTTCTATTAAAAAAAATTGGCTTTTCAAAATCAACTACACTACCATTATCAATTTTAAAAATATTATTAGTTAAATTTAATACATTAAGCTTAAATCTTTTTAATATCTTACCATTTTTGTTAAAAATAATAAAATTACTTTTAAAGCCTGATGTATTTTGAACAGCAATAAATTTTTCAATTTGATTTGAAATGGGATAGAATGTCATTTTTTTATCTATTGCTGATTTCAAGATAAAAGGCTTTAATTCATATTCAAGTTTTTTATTTAAAATAAAAAAACTAAAATTCTTAATATCAC
>JALWEA010000482.1 GCA_027039465.1 Calditrichia bacterium
AAAAAGGAAAGCTTTAAAATTGACTTTTGCGCGATCGCTTGAAATATCAAAACGTAGTGCCAAATTACCGAACCTGTTTAATGGTTAAAATTAAATCGCCCTGCTCTATTTTGTCCACCGTATTCATACCTTTAATCACTTTACCAAAAGCCGTGTAACGGCCGTTCAAATGGGGCTGTGCCGAATGGCAAATAAAAAACTGGCTGCTTCCCGTATCAAAGCCTGCCGTGGCAATGCCTACGGTTCCTCGAACAAACGGCAGCGGAGAATGTTCCGAAGGAATCAGATAATTCGTACCGCCCCAGCCAGTGCCCGTGGGATCGCCTCCCTGCACAACAAAATCGTCGACCACGCGATGAAAATACAGTTTGTCGTAGAACTTGTGATTGGCCAAATGAAGAAAATTCTTAACCGTCAGCGGGGCGAATTCGGGGAGAAGCTCCATCCGGAAAGTGCCCTTGGAAGTTTTTATTTCCACCACGGGGTGCGTGTTGAATTGCAAACTATCGGGTTGCAGGTATCGTGGCAGCCGTTTCAAATCAAAAGCCTTGGGAACGGCGGGAATGCCTAGTTCGCCAAACAGCTTTTTGGCAATAAACGGATGCGCTAGATATTTGCGCAGCGTGTCAGTCTCCGCCGGGCTTAAAGTCCCTTGCTTTTTCAGCAGCGAAGCAATGTCAAGCTGCAATTCGAATTGATCCGCCTGGTGGAATTTTTTGTAAAGCATTAGCAAAATATCTTTGGCAGGCGGTCGGTGGGTGGCAAACCAATCCGAAAGGGCCAAACCGACCACACTTGGGTATTTGGAATTCAGCAGTTGCTGCACATCGCTTCCCCTGACCCGATGAATGCTTTTTAAAGCCGAATAAGCGCCTGTAATTAAAATCGGATCGTCAACCTGTAAAAATTGATGCAGCATGCGAACGGCCAAAGGAAATTTCGTCATGGCCAAAGCGGATAATAAGGTCTTTTTGAAATAAGAATTGCCTTTGTCCAAATTTTGGTTAATGAGCAAATAGCCGGTTGACGGATCGATTTTGGCGATCAATTTGCAGACTTCGGCTTTTTCATGGGTAAAGGGCAAAGCGCCGAATTGATCCACCAATAAAGGCAGTGCTTTTTGGGCATCAATCGCGCTCAATGCTTTAAAGGCTTGAATGCGCACACAGGGCAAGGAATCGGAAGTGTGTTTTTGCACGGCTGCAAAGAAAATCGAATCTTGAAATTGAGCGGAAAGATTAAGCTCGGGCAAAAGAGCGCGCCACGCATTTCCGGACCTGGTAAGTTCTTTTAACAAAAAAGAACGAAGTCTTTGATTGTTTGTCGAATCGACCGCAAAATTTCGGAATGCATTTTTCCGACTCAATTTAGCCAATTTTTTGAGTATTAAAATTTGCGCGCCGGGACGGCTTTGGGGCAACCATTTCAAAAGTTTGCCCATTTGCTCTGAATTCAGATTGTTGTAATAAAGATAATAAGCTTCGGCGGCCGAAGGCGGTGCTACATGGGTTGAATCGAACAATTGGTTTAAAAAAGCAGGATCGCTGTTGCCCGATCTTGCCAATTGGGCCAATGCGTAAAAGGCTGTCTTTTTAAACGTGGTATTTCGGGTCAAATTTTCCAACGCGGGAATGCTTTTGGCCTCCCCGCAGAACCCGAGCGCGCTAATAAGATGTAACGTTAATTTCGGGCTCAGATTGTTTTCTGTTAATAATTGCAGAAAAAACGTCCTGCTTTTTTGCGGATTAACCTGAGCCATGGAAAATACGGCCAAGGAGCGCAAGCTGTCGTCTGTGCTTTGCCTGAAAATGGTTTGCAGCAGCGGGAACAAGGTGTCGAGCTTGGTTTGACCGGCGCTTAAAACAAACTGATATTTATCTTTTGCTGTTTTAATGCTCTTGAAAAGACGAGACCATTTTTGCAAATCCGGCTCCCGAGAATAGGTGAGTTTTTTAATTTTAACGAAAACGGGCTCGGATTGCTGCGTTTGGCGGCCACAGGCAAACAGAAGCAAGAAAATAAACGGTACAAAAAAAAGGCGCTTCGGCATAAGTACATTCCTAATCGGTAAATGTTTTTGATTTTTACTATTTTACTTAAAATAATACAATTACGCAATGTGAAAAAACGGGCGAGTTAAAAAATAAAATGGAATCAAAAGAAACTCAAACTTATTGTTTTTATGAAAATTATATATTCTAAAAAATGATTGACATTATTTTATTAATTGCTTAATTTGAAATTTGAAATTTATTTTTGGAAACTTTGAATCTAATTGTTTGAAAAAAACAGAGTTTTGGAGGAATAATGGCTGAACAAGAAGCAAAAGGTTCAATTGTATTAGAGATACTCATTGTTATTTTAACGGCAGCATTGATCGCCGTTATTTTGATTCCCGGGAAGATTTGGAAGCAAGAGGCCCTGGAAGAGAAAACAGCCCACGAAAACATGATGAGTATTTACGAAGCCGAGAAATATTACAAGAATATCACCGGTAAGTTCACAACGGATCCGGCCAAATTAATCGAAACCATTCGTTCGGATTCCAATTTAATTCTCAAACAAAAAGTGGTTAATTATACCCGCGAATTGATTCGTAAATACAATAAATACGTTCACAAT
>JALWEA010000483.1 GCA_027039465.1 Calditrichia bacterium
AAAACTGTATTTAATCTTCCAATAAACCATACTGTTGTTATGAAATTGCCCGAACATGCCTTCGGTACCGGTGAACAGGTTGGCGCCTAATAAAATTTCAAACGCATCGGCAAAATCGTAAGTGATTTTCGGGCGGATGAGCGAGGCCTTGTTATTGAAATCATAATACATGAAAAACGAAAGATCCAATGTTTCGTTCAGAAAATCCTTGGTAGCCAGAAAAGTGGCCATGTTGGAATATTGATCGTTTTTGATGTAATCATTGTAATCAAGAATCGCCTGCTGGATGAACTGACCGCTTAAATGCCAATCCATGAGCGTGTAATCCAAGCCCAATAAGTAATGCAGATAGTTCTTTTTCACCACCGACTCTTTTGCATGTGGATCGCGGGTATTGAAATATTTTCCGGCATAATAAGCTCCCTCGCCGCGCAGAACAAAGGGGCCAATGGTCGTGCTGAAACTACCACCGCCAATAGTGAGACGATGATGTTCCGGATAAACGGTGATACCGGTTAAGCGCGGCGCCTGAGGGTTGGAAAAATCGAATTGCTTAACCACATGCATAGTGGGATCATCATCCCAAGCGTATCCTGCCATAACCTCAAAATCAACGTATTCGGTTAAAGCTGAAAATTTGGCGAAAGCCTCACTGTTTTTTAGGTTTGGCTGCACCTGTTCTCTGGAATGATCGATCTCGGTTTTAACGCCAGCAGGAAATTCCGGCATGGCCGGACGCCAAATACTGCCTTCCGGAGCAAACTTGGTTGGCGTGAAGGTCGGAATCCAAACCATTTCAAACGTATTGTCACCAATGTAGTAATCGGCCTTGATGCTTGTAATACCCATGCGAATTTCGTCAAAGTCACGCAGTAGAAATTCCGACAAATCCTTGGGCGAAACAATGTCCGTAATGAACACTCCGTCGGCTTTGCCCCAGATGATTTGCTGCTTACCGATGCGTAAATCCATCGAAGGGAAGTACATGTCCAAATAGGCTTCACGCAAACCCAAATCAAGTTTTTGGTTTGGGTATTGGTACAGGAACGGATTGACTTTAAAAGCGATTTTGTCGCCGGATTTTTCCACGTTCAGATTAAACGTGTTTTGAATAATAGCGTAATCGTGATTGCCTTTGAGCAAAACGCCCACGTAATTTCGGGCATAACCCGTTAACCGAATGCCTTGCGCCTGCAAGCTAATCGTCAAAAACAACGCTAATAATAAGGCTTTCAATATCTTCATATTTACAACCCCCGCTTCATCATACGTTCTGTAAACATGCGTGCCGGAATACCGATATTAATTTTTACGTTGCTTAATTCCATGATGGTTTGATGCTTTTTTTGCACATTGTCCATTTTAGCACGCAAAACAATCCAATAGCCTTTAATTTTGTCGTACTTTTCAATGTTTAATGTTTTGAGAAAATCGCCGTCTTCATCGTAAAATTTTTTCTGTAAACCGATCCATTTACCTTTAATGACCCAGGTAATGGTTTTGGAATACATGTAGTCCGGATCTTTGGGCGTACTTTCGATGACGTAGCAATCTTCGCCGTTCAATTTCTCTTCGCGCAGAATTTTGTGGTTATCATCCGTAGGTTTGCGATCACCCAAATCGTCATAAGTGAAATCCGAACCCATGAAGTAGTCGCCTTTGCTGTCACTTGAAATGCGTTTGACTTTTTTTAGTGCCGGCAGGTAAATCCACTGATCGTCCTCTTTGTTCGGATCATCGTAACTCCAATTCATGAACGACGTGTTACGTACATCCGCCGGTTTAACGAAGAACATGATTTTCTTTTCAACTTTACCGAAATCGCGGATGAATTGCTTGATCTCCCGTACGCGTTTATCGCCATTGGCGTTAATTAGCGTCATGGTTAATGTCGCTTCCATGTCATTGCCGGTGGGACGATCGTAAACCTTTTGCATTACTTGCAATCCGGTTAGTTTTTCCTGAGCGAACGCACTGAGCGTAAAAGCCATTAGGATCAATAAAAACATACTTACTTTGTACTTCATAGTACACCTCCTTATTTTGTGGCTGGATTTTGGGATTTTTACTCCCATAGTCCGAGTTTATGGATTATTTGTTTTGTTCTTGCTTTAGTTTTTTATTTTTCTTCAACTTGTACTTGCTTTTTATCCCGGCTGAAATAGATGTTCGAGACAAAAAGGATGATGAACATGATGGTTAGTGTTCCCACAAAACTGGTAAACATGTTCAATGATACCAGCAAGCCCAGAGACCGGTTTGGCGGAAACACGGAAAACAGCAACACCATAAATCCGGCTATAACAACTATGGCATTGAAAAGAATGGCCTTACCGGAATGGTGCATGGTAAAATGTGACGTTTTTATTTTATCATGTGTTAAAGCCGCATTTATCCGATAGCGATCAATGAAATGAACCGCATAGTCAATGCCGATTCCAATCGCGATGCTGGAAATTAGGGCAGTGGTGGAACTTAGCGGGATACCGAACAATCCCATAATGCCAAACGAAATGAAGGTGGTAATGATGATCGGTATGGAACCGATCAGACCAATCTTAATCTTTTTGAACATCAAAGAAAGCAGCACAATTACAATAACCAACGAGAGCGCCAGACTGGAAATTTGACCTTCTAAAATTAAATCCGTAAATACCAACGCTTTATAACCGGAACCGGCATAATTCACTTGTACACCCATTTTTTCAAATTCCGGCCTGTATTTTTCGATGATCGCGATGGCGCTCTTCAATGCCTTGGAATTATCGCTTTTTAACTGAAATGTCAGATTCGCTTTTTTGTAATCTTCCGTGACAACACGCCATAAGTTTGCCGGATCTCCGGACATTTCATACAGCAATAAATATTGAGCGATCAAATCCTGATTATCCGGAATTTTATCATATTTGGCGCTATCGGCATGCATCACTTTATTCATGCGTTTCAGGAAATCGACTAAAGAAAAAGCATCTCCTACAATTGGTAGCGAACCAACCACATTGTCCTGCAATTTTGCTATGGTTTTAAGTACTTTAGGTTCTTTAAATGCGTCAGGCCTGTCACCTTCCAAAATCACGTTTAAAGTACTGGTTCCGCCAAAATGTTCATTAATAAAGCGGTCTGTCTTACGAATCTCACTGTTCTTTTCAAATTTGTCCAAAAAGCTGGAATTGATCCAAACTTTGGATGTACCATAAAGCGAAAGAGCAACGATGGCTACCGTAGAAATGTAAACCAATTTTTTATGACCGATTAAATAATCGGCAAACCGATAGGCAAAACGATTTTCATTGGGATCTAATTCTTCGTCATTAGAACCGGTTTTCTTCCGCTTTGGTAATCCCAAAATCATGATACCTGCCGGAATAAACAAAACAGATAGTAAAAAGGCCACCAGTACGCCGAAGGCCGAAAAAATACCGAAATATTTTACCGGATATACTTGCGAGGTTAACAGTGAGATGAATCCCACCATGGTCGTCACTGCAGCCATCATTACCGGTTTCCACATTTCCTGCAACATGTTCTTACCGGCATCCAATTTGGAAATACCAGGGTGTTCTTCCATATAATGGAACAAGTGGCTGTATAAGTGTACTCCGTAGGCGATACCAATGGCAATGAGCATTACCGGGATCATCGTACTAACGGAATAAATGGGAATGTTAAGCGTGGCCATGGCGCCAAAGGCCCAAATGCTACTTAAAACAACCACCAGTAAAGTGAGAAAGGTGCTTTTGGCACTACGCAATAAAAGAAAAAGTACGAGAGTAATCACAATAACCACAATGGGAACCATACGTTGCATATCTTTAGGGCCAAGGTAAGCCAGGGTGCCTTCCACGATCGGTCGGCCGGCCACATATACTTTTTCGGGCCCTTCGTATTTTTTAGCCAATTTTAAAATGCGATGATAGAAATCCTGAGTAAACACATTATCGCCAATGCGGGCAATTACAACGGCCACCGTTTCATCTTTGGAAACCAGTTTGCCGTAAACCATATTATTGGTGATTACTTTTTGACGTAATTCCGCTAATTTGGCCGAATCTTTTGGTACCCTTTTATAAAACGCTCTCACGTCCAATCCATCCTCGGTACCCACAATATTATCCGCAGTATAAAGTGAAGTCACATCGTTTTTATCGATTTCCTTCATCTTTTGTAATTCTTTGGTCAGCTTTTTGATCTTGGAAAGGGTGGTATAATTGAATACACCGTTTTTGTTTTGCAGAGCGATAATAATTCCGTCTTTAATATCAAACCACTTTTCTGCTTTGTCGCTGTAAACGAATGCCGGATGGTCTTGCGGCATATATTTGTCCAGATTAGTCTCCATGCGGGAGTTGGTAATCATTTTGACAAAAAAGAAAACCGTGATTGCAGAAACAGTCAAGATTACAATCCAAGGATGTTTAAGAGCTTTAGTTAGGAATTTTTCCATAAGTATTCTCCTGATTTATTTGAAATTAATCTTCCACAGTAATTAATGTTTTAACCGTTTCCCAAAGTTTTTCACCTTCTTCAATTAAATCGATTTTGAATTCGGATAATCTCCAATGCGTAACAATCAAGCGCAAAGCGCCGGTAACCATAAACGCTATCTGTTGGGCGGAAACATCATTACGAAATTCACCGATTTTTTGGCCGCTTTTTATGATATCGATAATAACTTGCTGATTGGCTAGCATGATTTCATAAATTTGTTCGGACAGGCGCCGGTCATTGCGGAATAATTCTTCGGAGAAAATAACGGATGCAATGGCGCGGTTCGTGGAAAAATAAGCAAAACGGCGTAAAAGCATTTGTTTTAATTTTTCTGTTGGCGTGGTCTGCATGCTTGTTAATTCCCGATTCATTTGATCCTTGCTTTCCCGGAAGAGCGATAGTATGCCCAGTAAAATGTCTAACTTACTGGTAAAATGCCGGTAAATGGCCGATTCGGCGATACCGATTCTTTTTGAAAGATTCTTAATGGTCAATTGCTGAATGCCTTTTTCGGCGATCAGTTCAATGGCCGTATTTATGATTTCCTGCTGCCGTTTACTAAAATTTGCCATCATACCTTCCCTTGTTAGTGAATGTTCACTCACAATATAAGGACATTTTTTTGCGATTGCAAAAATATTTGATGCTGGATACAGGTAGTATGTCAGGCAATATCATCATCACTCTTATTTTGCGGTCATCTGACTGATTGCTATCAGTCAGATGACAAATGTTTTCGGACTGATAGCAATCAGTCCGAAAAAACGAAAGGAACGGAGTTCAACAGCTACAATTAACCAATTCACAATTCCCAGTTCCCAATTTAAATTTCCCAAAATAATTGTAGTAATCCGTTAAATGCATTATCTTATATAAAAAGTTTTTAGCAAGAGGATTATCATGCTGCCGCACAAAAAATTCATCATTATTTGGAGCATTATTTTATTTGGGCTTCAAACCATTACCGGTGGAGATGTTTATTTGGTCATCGGCTCGGATACGGCTATTTGGCAAGGCATGAACACCAATCGTTTCCACTGCTTTTACAATGTGGATTTGTACACCAATCCGCAGCGCAACGCCTACAAAGTGATGGATCCGAATTTTCGCGCCAAGTTAATCGACTCCGACGGCCAACCTTTAAAAATGACCTGGTGGATGATGGCCGGTAATATTTTCAGGTACGCCACCAATACCAATGTACCTATTCCCAACATTATGACCATGTACCTGATGAAAACCTATCACGGAAACGAGGTGCTCATAAACGGTGATGAACTGACCTTGCATTACCATACGTTCAAATGGTACGACTACAATGGCGACGGCATTTATTATTGGAATCAGGCGCTTTCGTTCATGGATTGTCTTGATGATTTCAACTACACCTTAGCCCAATATCTTTTGGAAGAGCAGGTTTTTCCGGTTTCTTTCCGCAGCGGTTGGCATTACATGGACAACGACTGGCAACACTATCTTGACAATTTCATCCTGCCGTATAGTATGCACAATGCTTATCCTTTCAAACACAACGATACCACTGAACCCATCGATAATATTTACGACTGGTCGCAGGCGCCCTCGGCCTTTGTCCCTTTTCGGCCTTCACCGGAAAATTATCAGCTACCTGGAAACGGAAAGGGTTGGAATGTTCGATCCGTTCATTTTCGGCAGGTCATCCACGACGGCTATTTGGACACGGTATTTAGCGCCGCTCAAAAGGGGCAGGATCAGGTGGCCTGCTTTTGGGGACACCTGCCGGAAAACGATTTTGTGCCCAATATCGAGAAAATAGACAGTATTGCCCACGCGCGCATTGGCGATTATCCCGATGTGAAGTTTCATTATTGCACTGCGATTGAAGCCATGCAAAAATGGCGTCATGCCAGCGATACAACGGCGCCGAAGATTGACTTTGAGACAAAGAATGAAGCGGACGGAGTCTATTTTACCATTCAGTCGGATGAACCCATTTTTCAGCAGCAGCCCTTTGTGGCCGTTAAAGATGTGTACGAAGAGTATCATGTTTTAAACTGTTCTTTAACCGGAACAAATACCTGGCGCACGAATCGACCATTTCCGCGGGATATTTTAGCCAAAGCCGGGGTAGCCGTGTGCGACACCTTTGGCAATCAAACCATTAAATTGATTCGCCTGTTACCGGATGATGCCTTTATCGACAATCAAAGCGATCAGTTCCAAACACTAGCCGGAAATTGGCAAACCTTTCGTTCCGGAACGCCCTGGGCAACCGATGCTTTGCAGTGCATTTTGCAAAGCGAGACCGATTCCGCCGTAGCCGAATGGCAATACAATGTGCATGAAACGAGTTTTTACAATATATTTGTGCAGGTACCCAAAGTCTCGAATCCCGCTAAAAAGTTGCAGTATTTTATTAAGGCGGGTTCGGCCAAACCGGACACCATTCGATTTCGGAAGGGGATTCCGCCCAACACCTGGCAATATTTAAAAACGCTTAAAGCCAATGCCGGTGAAACCTTGACCGTGCGATTGAAAGCTTCGGGCGCGGGGCAAAGCGGTAAAGCGATCTTGGCGGATGTGGTTAAAATCTCGGCCATGGTACGCGATCGGGATTTGCAGGTCGATCCATTGTATCTCAACTTTGGTGCCGTCGGTTGGGGGGATACGGTACGGACGCCGATAAAATTTCGCAATTCGGGCAAGGAGGCGTTGACCATTAGCCGCATTGCAGGCGCCGAGCAAAATGTTTTCTGCCGCATCCGGCTCCCACTGACTATTCCGGCCATGAGCGATACGAGTATCGACTTTTATTTCCATTCAAAAACAATGGGCGATTTTTCCGATTCTCTGACCATTGAGAGCAATGATCCGCAGAAACCGAAAATCACTTTACCGGTCACGGCTGACGTGCAAAACTATTTCAAAATTGTCGATAATGACGATTCCGCCCATTACAAAGAATACGGCGAATGGCACACCAGCAACGCGCAAGCTTACGGGCCGTCCAGCCGATACGCCTGGTTGAATCGCACGCCGGTTCCTTACGCCCTATTTACAACCATACTAAAAAAGAGCGGTGTTTACGAAGTGTCGGAAATTGTTCCGAAAACAAAAAACGCCACCGATAAGGCTTTGTACGAAATCAGCATCGACGGTGTACCGATCGATTCGGTTTATCTGAATCAAAATCAGGGCAGTGGCAGTTGGGTACCCATCGGTCGTTATTATTTGCCTGCCGATATCAATATTGCCGTGCGTGTGATTGATAGTAGGCAAAGCACGGTTGGGGAAGTGCTGCGGCGTGCCGATGCCATTAAATTTTTGTTAATTAAAGAAATAACCGATTTGGAAGATTTACAAAAATCGTTGCTGCCAAGTCAATTCCTGCTCGCCCAAAACTTTCCCAATCCGTTTAATGCCACAACCACCATTCGCTACCATTTGCCCGAAGCGGCTCAGGTGCAGGTTATTGTTTTCAATGTTTTGGGACGACGCGTGCGCATCTTGACCGATCAGCGGCAACAAGCAGGCTGGCATCAACTGACCTGGGACGGGAGAAATGATCAGGGCGTGACGGTCAGCTCGGGAATTTATTACTATCGTCTGCACAGCTCAAAGTTCACCGCAATGAAGAAAATGATTTTG
>JALWEA010000484.1 GCA_027039465.1 Calditrichia bacterium
GAAGTAAAAAAATAATGAGCTCACTCTAAAAATAGGCTAAAGCTTTTTTTGTGCAAAATGATTATTTAGGCTTCATCTGAAGAATGGATAATCAAAATACAAGGTTAAGTTTTAAGAGGCTCTCTAATTTAGCCCTTTAGGGCTTTGGAAAGAATTTTATTAGAAATTCACTTTTATTCTTTAGCCAATTGCCCTAAAAACGGCAATTAGATTTTCAATAAACAAATTCATTCAATCTTCCCATCTTGAATTTTTCCCGCACCGTTTATCCTGTAAAATCCGAATCAAATTCAATTCTTTGAATATCTATTCAAACTTAAAATATCACCGATTTCAGTTGCCTATTAAATTTCTTATTTTTAATTTAATTAGTAGTGTGTTTTAGTCTTTGAAAAATCATTTTGAGCTGATGTATTGATTTTTCAGCATTTAGACTAAACACGCCGTTTTTGAATAACAAGTTTCGATTATGTAAAAAACAATATAAATGATGATCATGGTCTTTGTTCTTTGGCAGGGATTGCAAAAATATGCAATACCGTTAAAATCACAATGAACTATCAGAAATAAACCCGATTGGTAAAATTATTTTTGCCTTTGATTTTGAATTCCAACACGACCGATCGATTTGTTTTTGGTTAACTTAATTTATTGAATTTCCGATATTCCGATAATCTGAAACGGAGCAATGAAAACTGTTAAACAAGGGAGTTTCCTATGGTTGAAATTCGCATGCACGGCCGCGGTGGACAGGGAGCCGTTGTGGCGTGTAAAATTTTGGCTTCGGCATTATTTAAAGAAGGTAAGTTTGCCCAGTCGTTTCCCGCTTTTGGTGTAGAACGTCGCGGTGCGCCGGTTCAGGCTTTCATCAGGGTGGACGATAAACCGATCAATCTCAGAACCCAGATTTACGAGCCCGATCTTTTGGTGGTTCTCGATCCGACCCTATTAAAAACCGTCGATGTTACTTCCGGACTAAAACCCGGCGGAAAAATTCTCATCAATAGTGCCTTTCCCCCGTCCGAGTTTAATTTACCCGATAAATTTGTAGTGCGTACCATCGATGCCAGTAAAATTGCCATGGAGCATCGTCTCGGTTCGCGCAGCCAACCCATTGTAAATACGGCCATTTTAGGTGCTTTTTCCCGCTTTACAAAATTGGTCAAAATAGGCCCGATTCTGGAAGCGATTAAAGAGTCGGTTCCGGTTAAACCGGATGCCAATGCCGCGGCAGCATTGGAAGCATTTGAGAAATTTGTAGAGTAACGATGAAAACAATTGTTAAGTTAGGAGCTTGAAGATGTACGATCCGATGGAATTTGAAAAGGGAGTACCGCCATTCGCAGTTTCCACGGGTGATATGAGCTGGAACAAGACCGGAAGCTGGCGTTACATGCGTCCTTTGTACGACGCCAAGGTTCCGCCTTGTACGGCAGGATGTCCGGCTCATGAAAAGATTCCCCAATACTTTGCTTTGGTCAAAGAGAAAAAATACGAAGAAGCCTGGCATATCATTTTACAGGACAATCCCATGCCAGGCGTGTTGGGCCGCGTTTGCTACCATCCCTGCGAAAATGTCTGTAATCGCGGACAATACGACGAAGCGATTGCCATCCACAACATGGAGCGTTTTGTAGCCGATCAAAATAAAAAGAACCATTTCCCGAAGAGTTTTGTTCAGGGTGAACGTTCCCAGAAAATCGCCATTGTCGGTTCGGGACCGGCAGGCCTTTCGGCAGGATATCAATTGCGCCGCATGGGATACAAGGTGACCATTTTCGAAGCGGCGGCTGAACCAGGCGGCATGTTACGCCTAGGCATTCCCAAATATCGTTTACCCCGCGAAGTGCTAGACAAAGAGATTGATGATATTAAACGATTAGGCGTCGAAATTAAGACTTCAACGGCTGTGGGTAAAGATGTAAGCTGGGAAGCGCTTAAGCAGGAGTTTGATGCCGTTTTGGTGGCCACCGGCGCTTACAAACCAGGCGCATTAAATATTCCGGGTGAAAATCTAAAAGGAGTCGGCACCGGACTTGAATTCTTAAAAGAATACAACACAACGGGCAAAGCCAAAGTCGGCAAAAACGTCGTTGTGGTAGGCGGCGGAAATACGGCCATTGATACGGCCCGCTCGGCGCTGCGCCTTGGCGCCAAAGTTACGATCGTTTACCGTCGATCCAAAGCGGAATTACCGGCCGTACCGGAAGAAATCGAAGACGCCATTAAAGAAGGCGTGAATATTATTTTCCTGACCAATCCCGTTGAATTTATCGGTAAAAATAAGGTGCAGAAGGTTCGTCTGATTCGCATGAAACTAGCCGAACCCGATGAAACCGGGCGCCGTCGTCCGGTTCCGATCCCAGGCTCCGAATACGAAATTGAGGCCGACCATGTCTTGCTGGCCATTGGCGAATCACCCGACCTGGATTTTCTTGGCAATGCGCTTAAAATCAAAAAGAACCGATTGGATGTTGATCCGTTTCAAATGACTAGCGAAGAGGGCGTATTTGCCTGCGGTGATGCGGCTATCGGGCCGGTGGGAACGGTTGTGAATGCCATCGGAACCGGAAAACGGGCGGCCCAGGCCATTCATCAGTTCCTGACAGCGAAAA
>JALWEA010000485.1 GCA_027039465.1 Calditrichia bacterium
ACCGTTACTGTTACCAAAACGATTGCCAGAGCCGGAACGTTCGCCACGGGGACGGGCTTTGTTAACCACCAGGGTTCTACCTTCTAATTCGGTAGAATTAATACCTTCAATGGCTTTTTCCGCTTCGTCCTGTGAATGCATGGTTACGAAACCGAAACCGCGCAATTGACCGGTATAGTTATCTTTGAGCAGCTTAACTTCTGCTACTTCACCGTATTCTTCGAAAAGATTGCGGATGGTGTCTTCGTCGGTGGTTCTTGGGATGTTGCCCACATAAATATTCACAATAAAACTCCTTAAAAAATAAATAAATAAAACTACTATGTAATTCAGTGACATTTAAAGAAAAATTAACTTTGGGAAGGAAAAAGATCACTTCGGCAGGTTAACTCTTTGATCGTCAAACGAATTAACAAGCTCAATGTAAGGAAGTTTAATCGGGTTTCCAAATATATTTTTAGCATTCCTTGTTCTTGTTCCCTTCTAAAAAATTTTGTAAGATGATTTTTAACGATTTACGACGGTAAAAAAGAGCTTATTCTTCTTTTTAAAGTAACCCGGGGGGCTTATGCGTAAATTTTTAATTGTTGTTTTCCTGATTGGATTTCAATTAATTTTGGTTAACACCGCTTTCCCTTGCACCACAGCGGTCATCAGCGGAAAAGCCACACCGGACGGCCGACCGCTTTTGTGGAAACATCGCGATTCCGACAAGGTGCAAAATATTCTGCGCTATTTCAACGATGGCCGCTTCCCTTACATTGGCCTGGTCAACGCGGATGATCCGCAGGGAACGCAGGTTTGGGCCGGTTATAATGCCGCCGGATTTGCCATCATGAATTCCGCTTCCTACAATTTAAAGGCAAAAAACGACACCACCCGCTTGCAGGATCAGGAGGGTGTGATCATGAAATTGGCCTTGCAGCAATGCCGCACGGTCAACGACTTTCAGCACCTGCTGGATACTTTGCCCAAGCCTTTGGGCGTGGAATCGAATTTCGGCGTGATTGACGCGCAGGGCGGAGCCGCTTATTTTGAAACCGATAATTTTAGTTACAAAAAATTGGATGCCAATGATCCGAAGGTAGCACCGAACGGTTATATCATTCACACCAATTATTCGTTCACCGGTCGACCTAATGAGGGTTACGGTTACATCCGCTATCAGGAAGCGGAAAAATTGTTCGAGCAAGCGGTGGCACAAAATCAGCTAACCGCCACTTTCCTTCTGCAAAAGGTTAGCCGGAGCCTGGAACACGGCTTAACCGGACAAAATCTGTACGACGAACCCGGTGATGCTTTTCGGCCTCATTTCGTTACATTCAGAGATTTCATTCCCAGGCACAGCTCCGTTTCCGTGATGGTTGTTCAAGGTGTAAAAACAGGGCAAAATGCCGACCAAACCGTTGCCTGGACGATTTTGGGTTTCCCTTTAACTTCGGTGGCTTTCCCGATTTGGTTGGCCGCCGGACCTGATTTCCCGTCGTTTTTTAAGGCCGATAAGGACAGCACGGCTCCCTTCTGCCGCGCGGCGCTGCTTTTAAAAGACCGTTGCTTTCCGATTAAACGCGGTTCGGGGGCAAACTACCTGAACATATCCGCTTTGTGGAATACGCAAGGTAGTGGCATTTTACAACGCATTCTTCCTTTTGAAAGCCAATTGATTGATTTGGGAAACGAGCGGATTCAAACATTCGAACAAAATGGCTTTAGGCGAAAAACCGCGCTGGATTTCTATCATACGGCCGAAAAGATGGTACGGGATTTTTATTGGCATGAATGGCAAATCGATTTAAAAGGAAATTTACAGTGAATGTCAAAAAATTTACTTTACCCAACGGACTGGAAATATGGGTGGGCATGGACGACCGAAGCAACGATCGCTTATCACTAAAAGAAGCGCACCCTAATGATTTTTGGTTTCATGTGAACGGATTTCCGGGCAGTCACGTTTTGCTGCGCTGCGGCGAAGCGGAAATTGAGCCGGACAAAGAGAGTATTCGTCAAACGGCGGCTTTGGCAGCCTATTTTTCCAAGATGCGCAATGCGGGAATGGTTTCGGTGCATTATTGCCGCGCCAAGGATGTACACAAACCGCGGGGTGCCAAGCCGGGCACCGTAACCATCAAAAATGCGCATAAAATAAAGGTAAAGCCACAGCTTTTGGAATCGCAAGCTTGATTGATTCGCAGAATGCTTGCGCGATTTGCCAATAAGAATATTCGTGTGTGCGCGTAATCGTTATTCGTATATGCGTTATTCGTCAATTAAAAGTGGTAGATTTATATTAATTGAACGTCCGTTCCTTGCACTGACAAATCGGGTCTGTAGTCCCACAAGGGACGACACGATAATAGCCCACAGATTAATCTGTGGGAAACAAATACCTGCACCAAAATTTGCCCGTCCCGAACGGGACGGGGTGGACAACGAATCGCCGCACCATCATGTCATTGCGATCCCGATGAAGTCGGGAGAAGCAATCCCTTCCACCATTTTCGGCCGGTGCTGCTTTGAAAGGGATTGCTTCACTCTCCCGCTCATCAGGCTCGCGGGATCGTTCGCAATGACAATCTTTTACGATTAACGGATATACGAATAACGGATACACG
>JALWEA010000486.1 GCA_027039465.1 Calditrichia bacterium
ACCCACCCCCCTTTCCCCTCCCTGATATCACAGGTGAAAGAGATATAGGCTAAAAAGAATGCGTTTTATACCACTAATTTCGGAGTTAAGGACATAATCCTTTATTTTTTACTTTTTCTTTTTCCATTCAACCTCCATCCTTCCAAAGACGTAAGCCAGGGAATGTACAAACAATGATTCACGCTTAACGAATAACGAATACACGAATAACGCTTAACCCTTAACCTTTCATCTTTCATCTTTAATCTTTAATCTTGTCATTGTGCTGCCAACGTATTCTCCCGAACATTAACAATCCGTACCGGCGTCTGATCTTTCATTCCGGCTTGCCCGACCACAATGATCGGTTCGCCCTCTTCGATGCCTTCCAACACTTCCACTTTTTCGTTGTCTTCGTAACCGGTGTGCAAACGAATTTTACGGGCTAAAGAATCGCGCACCACATAAGCGAACATATTTTCGTTTTCGTAAACCACGGCATTCTTGGGAACCAGAATAACGTTTTTGTGGGTATCCAGCACAATGTGGACGTTCACGAACATGCCGGGACGCAGCTTGCCCTTCCGGTTGCGCACGCCCACGGTAACTTTGAACGTTCCGCTGGAAGGATCGACCACCGGGCTGATGCGTTTAATCCAGCCGTCGAACTTTTGGTCTTTGAAATAATCGGAAGTAATGTACGCTTTTTGTCCGATCTTCACTTCATTCATGTTTTTTTCGGGCACGTACACCACGGCAATCACCTGCGAATTGTCCACCACGGAAAACAGTTTGTCGGTCGGCTGAATGCGCTCGCCGATTTTAGCCAGACGTTGCCCGACCCTTCCGCTGATGGGCGCACGAACCTTGGTAAAATCCAACTTGAGTTTGGCCTCGTTCCAGGCGATCTCCATGGCTTTCAATTGGTATTTGGCTTTTTCGTATTCTTCGTCGCTCAGCAAATTTTTCTCGTGCATTTTTTCCAGGCGTTGAAAGTTTTTCAGTTGCTGTTCATATTCCACATGCGCTTTCTGTTCCGACAGCTCGTATTCTCTGGCCTCCAAAGTGAGCATTACATTGCCTTTTTTAACATATTGACCTTCTTCCGCAAAAATCGAATCCACGATACCCTGAATGCGGCTGTAAACATCGGCCATGACTTCGGTTTCCAGGTTGGAACTCAACAACAAATACTTGGAAATATCACCGCGAGCCACCGGCATAACTTCCACCGGAATGCGTTCATTTTCATCGACTTGATCTTTTGGCGGCAATTTTCGGGCGGCGATTTCGGCCTTTTGTTTTAGGCGCTTCATTCTCTTTTGAGGATCAGGCCGACTACAAGCGTTAAAAGAAGCAATCAAAAAAACGGCGGCAAAAGAGAAATAAAATATTTTTTTCATGGTTACCTCATCGGGTTTAAACGAATGTGCTCTAAAAAATATTTTCCCAACGCCAAACGAACGTAAAAGGGAAATTGTATTTGATATTAAATTATGGTTATCAAACGATTGGCGCAAAGTCACCGTCGATACCGGATTAATATAAAGGATTTTCACTTTCAAAAGTAGTGAAATAAATTACACAAAATCAAGAATTTTTAAAAACATGGTATTGGTTGGAAGTTTCAAAGAAATTGAACCATAAAGTTACGCGGATTTTAAATTTCATTTATGATTCCACTTTAAAAAGGAGCTAAAGTCCTCTTTGTGTAAAATGATTATTTAGTCCCAAATCGGCATTTAACAGAAGGATAGGGCAAACAAAATAAAAAGAAATAAGTTAGCCCCAACATTTATGTTGGGGGATAAATCTTGAGAAACTCTGTATTTTAGCCTTTTAGGGCTATTTAAAGTCAACACTTTTTTAGATTCTGTAGTTTGTTAACTTAATTCAAATGAAGTCCGGTTTAAAAAATTCCAAGATAAGGTGGTATTTATATCCTTAACTTGGAAAATATTAAACCAAGGATCGCTTTACCTTTAAATTTTATTGGTAAAAATGCCTAAATCCTAATATATTTGGCATTTACTGAAACAATACGGAGAAAGAATATGACAGCCAATGAAATTCGTCAGCAATTTATTGATTTTTTTATTTCCAAAGGACATACATTTGTGCCCAGCGCGCCGGTCATTCCGCAAAACGACCCGACACTGCTTTTTACCAATGCGGGCATGAACCAATTCAAAGACATCTTTTTGGGCAAGGGCAAACGCGAATACACACGCGCCGTTAATTCGCAAAAGTGCATCCGCGTTAGCGGCAAACACAACGATTTGGAAGAAGTGGGCCGCGATACCTATCATCACACGTTTTTTGAAATGTTAGGTAACTGGTCGTTTGGCGATTATTACAAAAAGGAAGCCATTAGCTGGGCCTGGGAACTTTTAACCGAAGTTTGGAAACTGCCCAAAGACAAGCTTTACGCCACGGTGCACCATTCCGATGACGAAGCGGAAAAATTGTGGAAAGAGGTCACCGACATCGATCCGGAACACGTGCTACGTTTCGGCGATAAAGACAACTTCTGGGAAATGGGCCCCACCGGCCCTTGCGGTCCTTCGTCTGAAATCCACATTGATTTGGGCGAAGATTTTTGCGACAAAAAAGGTCGGGAACATGTTTGCGGT
>JALWEA010000487.1 GCA_027039465.1 Calditrichia bacterium
AGATTTTTTTATTGAATTTGGCATGCTCCAAATCTTGCGGCAATTGGTAAATATTCAATTGGTTCAGACCATTGGTTTCCGTTACAAAGGCCACCCGTTTACCGTCATGACTAAAATCCGGATTTTTTCCACGCAAATTCTTAGTCAAACGAATTTCTTTATTCTTCTTTAAATCGTACACAAACAAATCGTTAAATCCCGATTCGTATTTATTGCGCCTTTGGTGCGCATAAATCAAATAGCGACCGTCCGGTGACCAGCTCAACGAAGAGGTAACACGTTCGGTTAATACTTTCTTTTTTCCGGTTTTGGTATCGTAAAGAATCAGTTTGTTAAAACTAAAATAATCTTCGCCTTTATTGGAAAGGTAAGCGATGTACCTGCCGTCGGGCGACCAAATCGGATAAAGATTGGCAGAGCCGCGCGTTTCGATGGGTGTGCCTTCCACCAAATGTTTGCGAATGACTTCCGTGCGTCGGTTGTAAACGACGGTCAGGGAATCCTTCCAATCTTTGTACAATTCTCTCGCTGAATATCCGGTTGCCTTTTTTAACACCCCTTCAAAAGTCCAGTTTTTCCAATGGGACGAAAGTCCGGTAATGCGCGCCAAAATGTGTTCGCCGAAACGGCGGGTCAAATAATTGACAAACGAAAAGCCCTGATTGTAAGACGATTCATTACCCAAACTGCTTTTGCCGAAAACGGTCATGGCGTTGTAGGTCAGCAATCGGTTGTGCAGGATGCGGTCACGTAAAATCATTTCACGATTGGGATCGCGATAGTCATAACGTGCGCCAGGCGCCTGATGTTGCGCCGTACCTTCGGCAAACCAAACCGGCAAATTAATGGAACTGATGGGATAGCTGACAATCACATTAGGAAAACCGCGCACTACATCTTTGCGCCGCTCTTTTTCGTAACCGAATACCTGAATAAATCCGTAGGGAAACGTCAAATTGGTTTTGACCATGTGCTGGATGGAAATCATGTGCGTGAACTCATGGGTAACCACATTACGCAACCAATTTTGCGTGCCGCGCATGATGTAATCCAAATTCGAAGCCCAGATTTCTACTTTGTTGTCAAAGAAAAATGCGCCGCCGTTGGAATAGTCATCCGTATCTTTGATGATAAAATGAATTTTGTCCTTGGGATGATAATTGTACAGGGCCGTTACATGCGGGTAATCTTCTTCGGCAATCCTACCGACCAAAAGCGCCGTCCGTTTTGCTCCCTGAGGAAAATGCACCACAAAGTGCTCCGTTTCAAAAGTTTTCCAGTGCAATTCGGGATGATTGAATTCAATAAATTGCGCACGCAACGGTGCAAAATTTATGGCGATTAAAAAGACAAATAGTATTTTCCATTTACCGGATTTCATCCGATTCCTTTCGAAAATTTTCTGTTCCAAAAAGTTACTTACCAATCAAATTTAAATTGAAATTTATAAAACAAAATGCATTTTTTAGTCACTTCTAACCACCCTTAATACCGGATAAGTAAAAACGTTCTTCAGGATTTCCGGAATAACCTGTCATTCTTTATTTCTTCCGTTATTGTTTTGGAAGAGATCGCCGCGTCACTCGCTGCGCTCGCTCCTCCTACTACTATTGACAAATTAGTCTAGCAATGTCTTAATTTAGACCCGCTCTCGGCCCTCCTTGCAAAGCATCCCAATGCGCTGGAGTTTCAACGTGGAGAATGCCTGAAAAGTTTAGGCTGTTTTTTAATTCGGACTACGAACCGGTAATTTGCCCTATTTAGACCCCCTAAATCCCCCTCGCAGGGGGATGCAAAGTTGTTTGTAAAATTTTGCGCATTACCCAATTTGCCAGTGGTTCAGTGTTTACTCTTTTCCCCAACCTTAAGTTCAACTTTTCATCGGGTAAAATCATTCGTTCCGTTTTGCGTCCCCCTACGAGGGGGACAACAGGGGGTGGGAAAAAACAAATGCCGCTGCCGGTACTTTTGCCCCTATCTCTCGCTACTATTGACTTATGATGGGCTGTCATTCTGAATTAAGTCCCGAGAATCTGGACGGAATGAAGAATCCCTTATGCCCATTGCCGTTTTTGAAGGAGATTCTTCGCTGCGCTCAGAATGACAGGTTTGGCTCCATGTCACTGTCTTAATAATCCGTGGCGCAGGCCACGGTTCACGGTCTACTATTGACATATTAGGCTCGTAAATTCATTGTTTAAACCCATCCCCTCCCTTCCCTACGAATCGTAGGGAAGGGTGCCCAATTAGCTGTGGGCATTTGATTAATTGTCGAATTGAAGTCATTGTTCGCCCACCGGCACGCAAAATTGTAGCAGAATGCCGAGTAACTGTGACGGAACGAAGAATCCTTTGCATCTGTTGCTGCTTTGGGAGGAAACGCCGCGTCACTCGCCACGCTCGTTCCTACAATGACATCCGTCCATTCCCCCTTATTTCAACAACTCAACAAACCGTCACAAATACTTAGGCACCCCTCCATGCGTTAGCAGGGAGGGGACGGGGGTGGGTTTTTAAGGCGCCTCATGTCACTAACTTAATAATCCACGGCACCAGCCATGGTTCCGCGCCTCAGAATGACAGGCTGGGCCACATCTCACTATCTCAACAA
>JALWEA010000488.1 GCA_027039465.1 Calditrichia bacterium
CGCTTATCATGAAATCCGTTTGGGCGCGTGAACGTTGCATGGGATGGGAGATTGTTCGGTGCTCCCGGTGTATTAGATAAAATCCGATACTTAAAATTTTCGGACTGATAGCTATCAGTCCGAAAAACGGCTGCCATCTGACTGATAGCAATCAGTCAGATGCCCGATTAATTTAAAATTATTCAGGAAAAAACAAATGAAAATCAGCGGTTTTAGTTTTGTCCGCAACGGATACAAATTGTATTATCCGGTCGCCGAATCCATTCGATCCATTTTATCCATTGTCGATGAATTTGTCGTCGCTGTAGGTAAAGGCGATCCCGATGATAAAACCCGGGAGATCATTGCCGCCATCGGCGATCCAAAAATAAAAATCATCGACACGGTTTGGGAAGAAAAATATTTTAAAAAAGGCATCATTAATGCCATTCAAACCGATATAGCCAAAAACGCTTGCAGCGGCGACTGGCTGTTTTACCTGCAAGCCGACGAAGTGGTGCATGAAAAATATTTGCCTGTAATTCAACAACGTTGTGCCGAATTATTGGACGATCGGCGGGTGGAAGGTTTGCTGTTCCGCTACAAACATTTCTGGGGTGATTACAACCATTACCACAAAAGCCACGGTTGGTATCCTTATGAAATACGCATTATTCGCAACGACCCGCATATCCATTCATGGCAAAGCGCCCAGTCGTTCCGATATTTTGAATATTACGATAATCCTCGGCAGGAAGACGGAACCCGAAAATTACGCGTAGCCAAAGTCGATGCGGAAATTTACCATTACGGTTGGGTGCGACCGCCCCATTTAATGCAAAACAAATCGCGTGCATTGGACAGCGTACATTGGGGCAAACGTAAAGCCGAAGAGTATTATCGTAAAGCACCCAAGGAATTTGATTATGGGCCGTTGAACCGTTTGGCCGAATTCAAGGAAACCCATCCCGCGGTGATGCAAGAGCGCATCAAACAAATGGACTGGCAACACAAGTTGCAGTTAAGCGGCAAACCCAACCCGCACCGGGCGCCGCACAAGCACGAACGGTTAAAATATCGTTTGATTACCTTTTTGGAACGGAAAATTTTCAAACATCCCCTTGGTGGATTCCGTAACTACGAATTGCTGAAAGACGTTTAAAGGTTAAATTGTTGAATGGAGAAACGGTTAAGCGTGAAAGGGTTAAGGGTTAATAGTTGAATGGTTAAGTGGTTGAATGGGGAAATCGTTATTTGTGTATTCGGATATTCGTTAACCGTTAACCGGATGTGGGTTGAATTGTTGACTGGTTAAATGGTTGAATAGGAAAAGACGTTACTCGTAAAGAGCTGTCATTGCGAACGATCCCGCGAGCCTGCGAGCGGGAGAGTGAAGCAATCCCTTCCAAAGTAGCAAAGCATGCAAGGGATTCTTCGCTCCATCGCAGTTATTTGGCATTCGGCAATAATTTTGCATACCGGTGGGCGAATAATCACTTCAATTCAACAATTCACCAAATGCTCGCGGCTAATCGGGCACCCTTCCCTGCGATAGTAGGGAAGGGTGGGGATGGGGTTAAAAACAAGCCAGGGATGGGTTCAAAAGAAATCACAACCAACAATACGCCATTAGCAAATCGGTAAAACGGAACTTATTTAAGCAACTGTGGTAAATTAAATCAAAACATTTTAATTATTTCTGCGATAAAGATTGATTTAAGATTTGCAAATCTCATCTAATATCTTTAAATTTATAATTTGTTTGGAAGTAAAGTGGGTCATGGAACCCACTTTTTTGTTATTTGGAGTTTGTCATGGATCTGCAGGAAAAGATCAGGGCCATCGTTCAACCGATTTGCGAGAACAACGGATTCTACTTGTTGAATATTAAAGTCAAGGGCGACTTGCGAAATTTGATTATTCAGGTATTTGCCGATAATGAAAAGGGCATTACCATTGACGATTGCGCGTTTCTTTCCCGTGAAATCCAGGACGAATTGGATATGGACGAGTCGTTGTTCATGAATTACCGCCTGGACGTCTCGTCGCCAGGGCTCGATCATCCTTTGAAATACGACTGGGAATTCAGGAAGAACTTGGGACGTTCTCTGGTTGTGAAGTACTTTACCGAAGAAGACAAACTCTGGCGGATAACCGGCAAGTTGATCGATTTTAATGACGATCAAATCAAATTGGAAACAAAACGAGGAACTTTGGAGATTAAGCGTGATGACATTAAACAAGCAAAAATTAAATTGCAATGGTAAAAAAGGAGTGAGGCGTGTATGAATACTGAAATAATGGAAGCCATCACCCAAATCGCAAAAGATAAGCGAATTGACAAAGACAACCTGCGTGATATTTTGGAGAATATTTTTCTGAATATGATCCAAAAGAAATTCGGTACCACCGAAAACTTCGATGTGATTGTAAATATTGACAAGGGTGATATTGAAATCTATCAGGAAAAAACGGTTGTTGAAAAAGTGGAAGATCCGGTCAGTGAAATCGATTTGGAATCTGCCAGGAAAATAGATCCGGACGCTGAAATAGGCGAAGAAATCGTGGAGATTATTGATCCGCGTATGTTCGGGCGTCGTTTGATTGCCTCGGCCAAACAAAACTTGGGTC
>JALWEA010000489.1 GCA_027039465.1 Calditrichia bacterium
CACAATTGGGGAAAGTCATTAAACCTGGTTCAAAACGAGGATATTTTGTTGGTATTTTTAAATGTAGAGCTCGGGATTGTAAATATACCTTCTTTTTTGAAATACTTCCCGCAAGAAAAGAAAGATGAAAACCAAACGATTGTTCCTGTTTATTTTTTGTTTAACAAATATTATAGTCCTCAGCTTCAGGCGGCTAAAAAGTACGTTCATGCCGGAGATTTAAAAAAGCCGGTTAAACTCGAAGTTTTGGTGGAAATCCTTAACGGGCTCATCGATGTGGAAAAATCTCTTGACTACTCGGAAAAATATTATCGTAATAAATGGGGAGGGGTTAAAGCGTATTTGGAAAAGACGCAGGAGTTTATGCGCCAATTAGAATCAATTTTAGAATAGGTGATAGGATATGAAGAGTGCGATTCAACTTGAATTGCCCAAAGGAATCATTCGGCTTGTGCCGTTGCTTGATGGCAAACTTTTAATTGCTCAAAAGGTGAGCGGATCGGTTAAGCCTAGTGATGTTATTGCCGGTTTGAAGAGAATCGGAATTACGGAAGGTCTGCTGACGGCTTCCATTGAATTATTGCAGCGGGAAGATATTGATGAAATACCCGTTGCCTGTGCATATTACCATGATGAACCGCCGGAATTTAATGTGTATTTCGGTCGGGAATTCAATCAAACGGATTATTTGAATATTGTCAGCGGTGATGAAATTCCGTTTATTAAGCAGGATTTGCAGGTTTTGGCTAATCAGAAATTGGTGAGTGTCGTCAAACCGTTTCGGACGGTTTTAAGATACCCGGACAGCCGCATCGAAGAAAAGGCGATTTTGGAGAATATCTATGATTTACGGATTTTTAACGGAGCCAATGTTCGGGCCAAAGATTCTCGAATCTTTTCGCAAATAGAAGGCAGCGCTTATATTTCACGCTGGGGCAAGGTGCATGTTTATCCGATTTTGACCGTGCGCGGGCTGGGTGAAATTCACGGTAAGCTCGATGATCAATATGGCGTTCATGTGCTTGAAGATATTCATAGTTATTCAAATCTTGAGTTGCCCTCCAGCGTTTTTGTGACGGGAATGATTCATTCATCGTATATCAAAGCCAAAGGCTATGTTCAGGCTCTTGAGGGGATTGATAATTCCAAAAAGATTGAAAACAGCCGTATAATTGCCGGGAAATCGGTTTTGGCGCCACACATTAAACGGTACCGAATTATGGCGGGTGAAGATGTCCTTGCCAATGAAATTATTACGCAATCATTAATCATCAGCCATCGCAATGTGGTGGCCCGTATTATCGACGAATCGGAAATTCGCGTTCAAAATCAATTAATTGCCGACGAAATTCGGGCCGGAAGTCAGGTGTATCTTGGCCCTTCGTTTGTCAAAAACGAAGCTTATTTGCAGCGGGTTGTAGCCAACAACAAAGCAGAAAAACGATTGGCCCGCAAGGAATATGCGATCGAAGAAATGAAAGACAAATTAGTGCGCGAGAAGCAAGCGTTGATCGGTTATTTTTCGCGGCTCAAAGAATCCGGCAAAGAAAACATTTTGATGGATGCAACCATGATGCGTTTGTATAACCAATTGAAAGAAACCTTCGGTGCTTTACAGGGGCATATTAAGGAATATGAATCCTTGTTAAAAGAATATCTATCGACTAAAATTATTTTGGCATACAATGCACGTGAAAATAGAATGACACAGGATCCGCAAATTCGTGTGTACGGAAAAATTGCCAGAGGCGTCATGATTAGCACGCCCAACCGAAGTATTAAACTTTCCAAACCTTTGGACAATGTTACCATACGATTTGACCGCTCGACCGGTGAGATGGTCATAACAAATCATAAAAACGAACAACAAGCCGCCGCTGTTAATGTTTGATAAGCGTGTAAAGGTTGGAGCGAAATGGGATTGAGCGCAGAAGATAAAGAAATATTAGCCGATTTTATTACTGAAGCCAACGAAGGATTGGAAAAGGCCGAAGGGCTGTTGTTGCAACTGGAAGATCTGTTAAGTGAAAATCGGCAAGCGGATAGCAGCTTGATAGATTCTCTTTTTCGCGTTTTTCATTCCATTAAAGGAAGTGCCGGATTTTTAGGCTTAACTTTGGTCAACACCTTAACGCATCAGGCGGAATCCGTTTTGGATCGCATACGCAAAGGTAAATTAGCGCTGGATAAGGAAAAGATTGATCTGTTTTTTGAAGTATCCGATGCGTTGCAGATTATTTTGAATTACCTGCAAGAACATGAGGAGGAGCATGGGTTTCAAAACGATTTTACGGAATTGATCAATCGGTTGAAAAAAATGGCCGAAAGCGATAATCGTTCTCCGTCGGAAACCCCAAGGGAAGATTCGACGGAATCGGAGCAGGATTCCGATACGCAAGCGCAACAACCGCCTCGGGAAATGTTGATTACCGATCAGATGAAAAAAGATTTTGCCGAAGAAAGCCGGGAGCTATTGGATTTGCTGGAACAGGATTTAATGGCATTGGAAAAAACGCCCGCAGATGTCGATCGGTTAAACAGCGTTTTTCGAGGGTTGCACACTATTAAAGGGAATGCGGGATTTTTGGGTTTTGCGGATATTAATCAAATTTGCCACAAAGCGGAAAGTATTTTTGACCTTGCCCGATCCGGAAAAATCGAACTGCAGGAACGCCAAATTTCTTTGATGTTGCAAATTATTGATTTTATCGGCGCTGCTCTGGAAGCTTTGGAACAGGGAAAACCTGCCGTAATTGCCGGGAAGAATGCTCTGCTTGATTTAATGGATGACATGATGGATCTCCCCGAAAAAAAGAGGGACGAATCCGGGGCAAACGAAACCCCCAAAAAGAACGATCAAAAGCAAAAATCCGCCGGGGAAAAAGTTCTGCCGCAAGCCGGGACTGCCCGTTTCTCGCATCAAAAATTGAGCGATGTTATTCGGGTGGATGTGAGCAAATTAAATAAATTAATGGATTTGGTAGGGGAAATTGTCATCGCCGAATCTTCACTTCTGAATCACTATTCGTTTCAACAAGACGAAGCTGACGGCTTTTTGAAATCCCTTGTCTATTTACAAAAAAATATCCGCGAATTACAGGACCTGGCGACATCCATGCGCATGGTGCCGCTTTCGGGCCTTTTCGGCAAAATGCAACGCCTGGTACGTGATATTTCCGCAAAAAAGGAAAAAGAAGCGGAACTCATCATCCGGGGCGGTGAAACCGAAGTGGATCGTTCGGTAATCGAACACATTTCCGATCCGCTGATTCACATACTTCGCAATGCTTTGGATCATGGAATTGAAGCGCCTGAAGCGCGCAAGCAAAAAGGCAAACCATCCAAAGGGCGCATTGAAATCGATGTGCAGAGAGTCGGTGGACAAATTTGGATCAAGGTGAAAGATGACGGTCAGGGTTTAAACAAAGAAAAAATTTTAAAACGCGCATGGGAACGGGGATTAATACCAAACGGCCAGGTGCCGGAATCGGATCAAAGTATTTATAATTTGATTTTCGAGCCTGGTTTTTCAACGGCTGACAAAATAACCAATATTTCCGGCCGCGGGGTGGGCATGGATGTGGTGCAGAAAAATATCGAAAAAATTCGCGGCACGATTTCTCTTTACACCGTGCCCAATAAAGGGACAACCATTGTCATGAAAATTCCCTTAACGACCGCGATTATCGATGGAATGCTGGTACGGGCAGGCCGTTCATTGTATGCGATACCCATGTTGGATATTCGTGAAGCGATCCAGACCGGAGAACAATTTTTGCTTGAACTTATTGACGGACAGGAAGTGATCAAAGTGCGCGACCGACTCATTCCGGTCATTCGTTTGCATCGCATTCATGCAAGGTTGAATACCGGTACCGAAACTAATGAAGGTATCGTGATTATCAGCGAGATAGCGGGAAAGGCGATCGGCTTTTTGGTTGACGAAATTTTGGGAGAGCAGCAGTTGGTTTTAAAACCTTTGCCGAAATATTTGGGCAGGCTGGAAGGTGTTTCCGGTTGTGCTGTTTTGGGCAACGGAGATATTGCACTCATTTTGGATTTGGGGGCTTTATTGAATTATTTGGAAGCCCGATCCTCGCATTCGGAATGGAAAATGGCCAATGTCGAGGCCTAAAGGAGAAATGATGGCGGAAGAACTTGTGGCTCAGGAAGAGGTGGATACCCAGAAAGATAAATTTTTAATTTTTCATTTGGATGATCGGGAATTCGCCTTTGAAATTCGTTTTGTGTCCGAGATTATCGGCATGCAGAAAATTACGCCCTTACCGTACGAGGCGGAATTCGTCAAAGGAGTGATTAATTTACGGGGACGTATTATCCCGGTGATTGACGCGCGTTTACGCATGGGGCTTGAAGAACGTCCGTATGACGAGCGGACATGCATCATAGTCAACCAGGTTCGGAATATGCCGGTGGGATTGATTGTGGATACGGTGAGCGAAGTTAAGACAATTTTTCCGGAGCAAATCGAAAAACCGCCTCAATTGCAAACAAACAAACAATCCGTTTTTTTACGGGGATTAGCCAAAACGGATGATCGGGTAAAAGTTATTTTGGATATTGAAAATTTGCTCTTTACCGAAGAACTATCTCGATTGGAAACCGTTTCCGAGGCAAATAAGCAAGAACCGGTGCATTGATTTGAAAAGGGAGAAATTTAAGATGAAACGTTCGGTAGCATTGATTTCATTTATCGGAATGCTAATGATTGCGCAAGCGGCCTTTGCGCAAAACGTAAGTTGGACGCAGTATTTTTTTGTGGCGCGTAATATTTTTCCACAAGCCAAAGAAATTTGCGTTTTGATGCCCAAAGAGGAAGAAAGTTCGCAGGAATTGGCGTTGGGCCGCGCAGCGGCACGCTTCCACTTTAAAGCAAAATTGTATTTATATACCGACGCTTTAAGCATTGGTAAAAATCTAAAAATGATTCCGGAAAAAAGTATTCTTATCGTTTCCGATTCTCCATTAACACGTGACAAATCAAGCATGATGTATATTTTAAGCCAAAGCAAAGAAAAAGGAATTTCGGTTGTTTCCGCCTCCCAGGATTATGTGGACGCCGGTGCTTTGGTCGGTTTGGTGAAAGAGGCAGGCCGTTTGCGTGTGGTGATCAATTTGAAGTTCAGCCGACAATTGGCCGGCAAGTTCACCCCGGAATTCAATCAGAAAGTCGGGATTATTAAAGTATTGCAATAATGTCTTGCGATTCATATTACGCAGGGCGACAATGATTTTTAAAGGAGTGCCCAATAAAGAAAGGGACAAACCATGTGGTTCTCAAAATTGTCCATTAAACATAAGATTTTAGTCATTTTTATTCCTGTTTTGGTTGTAATGATCACCATCGGCATTATTTCCATACGGAATATTACCGCTAACGCGTTGGATGCTAATCAAAGATCGTCACTGGATATTATCGGTCGTTTAACGGCCGAAGCCGTGCGTATGGGCGTGGAATTCGGTGATCAGGATATGGTCAAAAAATCGGTTGCCGGTTTTCTAGCTGATGATAACATTTCTCTGATTCAAATTACCGATGCCAAAGGTAAAACTTATTTTGACTATCGCAAAAAAGGTTTACCGGAAATTAATGTATCGAAAATTAACGGAATAATGGAAAACCAAAATGAAATGTTCATTCGGTTACCGATAATGGACAAGCAGAAACCGATTGGTACGGCTGCGGTAGGCATTTCTCTCCAAAGTCGTAATGCCGCTCTGAATTCCGCCATGTCTATCGTTTTAGTACTCGGCATTCTCGGTTTGCTCTTTTTTGCCGTGTTCGTAATTTATTTCGCAGGATTTTTAACCAAACCTTTACGATCTCTGCAGCGTATGGCCGCACAGTTAACTAAGGGCCATCTGAATTACGAACAAACCTATAAATACAATGACGAATTGGGAGATGTTTTTCAATCCTTTAAAAAAACGGCGGAATCTTTTACCTACAAAGCACAGGTTTTGCGTGATTTGGCAAACGGCAACATAGAAACACCGATTAAAGTTCTTTCCGAGGAGGATGATTTGGGTAAGGCACTTCTTGAAGTGCAGGAGAGCTTGCGCATAATCGTTACTGAAATCAAGGACTTGGTGGAACATCAAAAGCAGGGGCAAATCGATGCACGCGGTGATGTTAAAAATTTGCAAGGCGCCTATAAAGAAGTTATTGACGGTCTGAACGAAGCGCTGGATGTACTGACCGCGCCGTTAAAAGAAACCATCACAATTTTGAACGAATACGCGGACGGTAATTTAGAGCATGAATTACGGAAATTGCCGGGCGACTTAATACAATTAACCGAAGCCATTAACACCATTCGGACAAATTTAAACCGTCTTGTCGAAGAAAGTGTTCGTTTAACTAAGGAAGCAAAGGCTGGCAATTTAAGCTATCGGGGAGACATTTCCAGATTCCAGGGCGGATATCAGGCTATTTTATCCGGATTTAACGAAGCCATGGATGCCATTATCCGGCCATTGAACGAAAGCGCTCGGGCCATGGCGTTAATCGCGCGCGGCGAAATTCCGGAATTAATAAGCAATGAATATCCGGGTGACTTTAACAAATTAAAAGAAAGCATTAATCAGTGTATTACGGCGATTAACAATTTAATCGTCGATTCCAATGCGTTGATTGAAGGTGCACTGCAAGGAAAATTGGAACTTCGGGTTGATGACAGCAGGCACCAAGGAGATTTCCGTAAAATTGTAAGCGGCTTCAATGAAACTTTGGATGCACTGACCTTTCCGATGAATGAGATTTTGGCGGCTTTGGAACGCATCTCCGAAGGCGATTTAACGGTGGAGATAACCGGCGAGCATCAAGGGGATTTGGGCCGCATGAAAAATGCGCTTAACAAAACTTTGAAAGCGCTAAACAAAATATTGGCTAACATTGCCGAGTCTGTCGATCAGATTCGCAACGGCGCGCATCAGGTTGCGGATTCCAGCCAGGCGGTTTCGCAGGGGGCAACCGAACAGGCCGGATTGCTCGAAGAAACGACGGTTTCCATTGAAGAAATTGCCTCGCAAGCCAAGCAAAATGCGGAGCATGCTCAAACGGCCAACCAAATTTCCAAAGAAGCGTCCGAAGCAGCCGAAGCCGGCAATCAACAAATGGAACGTATGTTGGAAGCCATGCAGGAAATTAACAATTCTTCCAATCAAATTGCCAAAATTATTAAGGTAATCGACGAGATTGCTTTCCAAACTAACTTGCTATCCTTAAACGCTGCGGTCGAAGCCGCCCGTGCAGGCGTGCATGGAAAAGGATTTGCCGTGGTGGCCGAGGAAGTGCGCAATTTGGCTCAACGTAGCGCCAAAGCGGCCAAAGAAACCGAGAAGCTTATTGAAGGTTCCGTTGAGAAGATACGGGTCGGTGCGGACATTGCCGACCAGACGGCGCATGCTTTGGATTCCATTATCAGCAACATTACCAAAGTGAATGATTTAATGGATGAAATCGCCAGCGCTTCTGCGGAGCAGGTGGAAGGCATCGAACAAATCAGCCAGGCTTTAAAGCAGGTTGATGATGTCACGCAAGCCAATGCCGCAAGTGCAGAGCAGAGTGCATCGGCCGCCGAAGAGCTTTCGGGGCAGGCGCTAAACTTGCAAAAATTGGTTGGCAAATTTAGGCTGACCCGATTTGAATTCACCCCAAAACAAGATGAACCGTTTACCTCGCAAACCATCGACGGACATGCGAAATGGGCGGCTAAAGCCGTGCATGGCAATGGCCACAACGGCAATGGAAACGGGCACCAGGATCCGTACCAATTTGGTGACGATGCGGATTTCGGAGATTTTTGATCATGGTTCAGGCCCCGGTTTGTACGGAGACGGATTTTCGCAGAATTACCGCTTTGATTAAGAAGCGATTCGGAATTTCATTGGGGCCGCAAAAACGGGCATTGGTCATCTCGCGTTTGCAAAAACATATTTACAACTTAGGCTTTCGTAATTTCGCCGAATATTTGAAATACGTGGAAAACGATCCTTCCGGTAAGGAATTAGCCACATTAGCCGATCGAATTTCTACCAACCATACTTATTTTAACCG
>JALWEA010000490.1 GCA_027039465.1 Calditrichia bacterium
TGCTCAAAACCCAAAAAGAGCTAAAAATAATTTAGCTTGTAATCCATCTTAATATTAATTTAATTATTGAACGTTTGGTTGTAAAATAAATTCATAAAATTTCCTGACAATTGTGATAAAAACGAAACAAAAAGGTTTGTTCTCTTTTCAATAACCGTAATTAGGAGTTATCATGCGTGTTTTGGTAACCGGAGGCGCCGGATTCATCGGCTCGCATCTTTCGGAAACTTTATTGAATCAAGGCCATGATGTTTTGTGTCTGGATAATTTTTTTACGGGCAGCAAAGATAATATTTGGCATTTAATGGACAACAAGCGGTTTGAACTAATCCGACATGATGTAACGCAACCCATTCTTTTGGAAGTGGATCAAATTTACCATTTCGCCTGTCCCGCCTCGCCAGTGCATTATCAGTACAATCCTGTAAAAACCATTAAAACAAATGTGATGGGTACTATCAATATGCTCGGGTTGGCCAAGCGCGTACGGGCTCGGGTTATGCAGGCCAGCACATCCGAAGTTTACGGAGATCCTAAAGTGCATCCTCAAAAAGAAGATTATTGGGGGCACGTCAACCCGATTGGCGTGCGTAGCTGCTATGATGAAGGAAAACGTGTGGCCGAAACATTGATGATGGATTATCACCGCCAAAATAAAGTGGATATTAAAATCATCCGAATTTTTAACACCTACGGCCCTCGGATGGCGTTAAATGACGGACGAGTGGTCAGTAATTTTATCGTTCAGGCCCTGAAAAACGAGGATATTACGATTTACGGCGACGGCAGCCAAACCCGTTCATTTCAATACATCGACGATTTGATCGAAGCGACCATACGCATGATGGAAACGGACAATTTCATCGGGCCGGTCAATATCGGAAATCCAAACGAATTTACAATCCTTGAATTAGCGCAAAAAGTAATCGAATTAACTGGCTCTCGTTCCAAAATTGTGCACAAACCATTGCCTTCGGACGATCCCACCCAGCGCCAGCCCGATATCAGTTTGGCGCGTAAAAAATTGGGTTGGGAACCTAAAGTTTCGTTGGAAGCCGGATTAAAACGTACCATCGCCTATTTTGAGCATGTACTTTCGTCCAAAGGATCCGATGTCGTGAAATTGGTGTAATTAAAAGCTAATCAAAAATATTTGAAATTTGCAAGAACAATTTGCGTCCTTCATTCCCTTTCCTTAAGGTATAGGAAAGGGATTAGAAAATAAATACAACAATCAAAAATGTTAGAGACAACTCTCGTAATTTCCGATCAAGAATCTAACCTGTTTAAAATTACAAGACGATCCCGAAGGGATCGAATGATAATAACCCACCAATTTATTGATGCGGATTGATGATCGACGCGTCCTAATACCAGTCCTGTAAGGACGTCTGAAAATGCAAATTTGACAAAATTTACTTTCACTTGTCCCGTTCGGGATAAATATTTTAACAATGGACATGCATTTATTATCGTAATTCCCTTTCGGGAATTTTGGGAAGATGAACTTTTTAAAATAGAACGAAACCGATTAATCCAGGGAATATGATCAAACTATTTTTCCGGATTTAAATTCTAACCAAAAATATTTGAAATTTAGAAAAACCATTTAATACCTTAATTCCCCTTTCCTGAGATATCAGGGAAGGAGCCATGGAATGGGTTAAGAAATAAAAACAACAACTAAAAATGTTAGAGAAAAACTCTCAGATTTCGAGACCAAGAACATAAGTGAAGAATATTTTATTTTTTTATTGTGTTATTTAATAACTGGAAAAATCAAAAGGAACGCATTTGGTCGTTATTTTAGACAAAACCCCTTTATTAAAGACAGTACCGTTCGTCCTTGAAACCCAAACATAATTAACAACTTGCAATGTTTTCCCTGCCCTTCGATAAATTTAAAATTTATCAATACTTAAATTCTTTTGAAAACCCGTTCCAAATTTATTAAATTTACTCTCTTTGAAGAATAGGAGGTTTTATGTCAGGTCATTCCAAATGGCATTCTATCAAGCATAAAAAAGCTAAAGTTGATGCTCAACGCGGAAGAATTTTTACCAAACTTATCAAAGAAATCACGGTTGCGGCCCGCATGGGCGGTGGCGATCCCGAAGCAAATCCACGTTTGCGCGTAGCTATCGCAGCGGCCAAAGCAGCCAACATGCCCGCCAAAAATATCGACAATGCAATCAAAAAAGGTACGGGTGAATTACCGGGCGTTGTTTATGAAGATGTTACTTACGAAGGTTACGGTCCTGGCGGAGTTGCGGTTTTCGTGGAAGCCGTGACCGATAACCGCAATCGTACCGTTGCCGAGATGCGTCATTTGTTCAGCAAGCACGGCGGCAATCTTGGCGAGAACGGGAGCGTGGCCTGGATTTTTGAACGTAAAGGTTTGATTCGCGTTCCGAAAGATCAATATACGGAAGACGATTTGCTGGAGATTGCTTTGGAAGCCGGCGCGGAAGATATGCAAACTACGGACGATGCTTACGAAATTTACACGGGTTTCGAAGATTTCAACAGTGTGCGCAATGTCCTCGAAGAAAAAGGTATTGTTATGGAAAGCGCCGAATTAACCATGATTCCTCAAAACA
>JALWEA010000491.1 GCA_027039465.1 Calditrichia bacterium
ATGTTAGGGATTCTTCGTTCCGCTAAAGCGGAACTCAGAATGACAGCTCAACACATGTCAATAGTGGGCCGAGAACCATGGCTGGCACCACGGATTATTAAGATAGTGACATGAATTAATTAGGAATTAAGAACTGGGAACTTGTACGGCAATCGGAGGTGATCTTTCACATTATTGGGCAAAAACGCTTTCAACTCAATAGTTCGCCAAATGGACAGAATGCCCTTTATCCGAGCCTGATTCGTACGAACTTACGTTTACCCACTTTTAAAATCTGGCCGTCCTTTAAATCTACCGTAAAAAACGGGTCGGTTATTTTTTGTCCGTCAATACTGACCCCACCGCCGGTAATTAAGCGCCGCGCCTCGCTTTTGGAGTTGGCCGTTTTCGTGGCTAAAAGAAGATCATCAATACGCATTTGCGTCTGGGTGAACTTCATTTCCGGCATTTCATCGGGGATATCCTTTTTGACGAACACTTTTTTAAACTCGGCCGAGGCATAATCCGCCGCTTCTTTACCATGGTACATGCGAACCAAAGTGTAGGCCAGTTGCATTTTTAAATCGCGGGGATTGGTTTTGGGATCTTCCAATTTGGCTTTGATTTCATCCAACGTTTTCTGATCCACATCCGTCACCAATTCAAAGTAGCGGTAAATCAATTCATCGGGGATAGACATCGTTTTGCCGTACATTTCTTTGGGATCTTCATCGATACCGATGTAATTGCCGATCGATTTACTCATGCGCTGCTTACCGTCCAGACCTTCCAAAACCGGCAGGGTTAAAATAACCTGGGGTTCCTGTCCGTATTCGCGCTGAATATCTCGC
The DNA here is from genome assembly GCA_027039465.1 of Calditrichia bacterium. Lineage (GTDB taxonomy): Bacteria > Calditrichota > Calditrichia > Calditrichales > Calditrichaceae > Caldithrix. The sequence goes on from JALWEA010000491.1 coordinate 831, forward strand.
CCGATAACCAAATTAAATTTCTGTTCCGTAGCGCCGATTTCCACATCCGCCCGAATCATCACCGAATCGTATCCCTGCATCAGCGGGTAGAAAAATTCATGAATGCTGATCGGCTGCTGATTGGCGTAGCGTTTGGCAAAATCGTCACGTTCCAACATGCGCGCCACCGTAAATTTGGAGGCCAGCTCCATGATTTCCGCAAAATTCATTTTACTGAACCACTCGCCGTTAAACCGCACGATGGTTTTTTTAGAATCAAGAATTTTAAAAAATTGTTCCTGATAGGTTTTGGCGTGTTCCATCACCTGTTCGTGCGTTAAGCGGGGGCGGGTGGTATTTTTTTCGCTGGGATCACCGACCATAGCCGTGTAATCGCCGATGATAACCACAACCTGATGCCCCAAATCCTGAAAATGCTTCAGCTTGCGAATACCCACCGTGTGTCCCAAGTGAATATCCGGTGCGGTAGGATCAAATCCCTGCTTGATAACCAGCGGTTTATTTTCTTTGATCGAACGTTCTATTTTTTTGACCATCTCTTCTTCGGGCAGCAGTTCCACTATGCCCCGCTTGATCAAATCCATTTGTTCGTTTAACGGAGGAAAACTCATGGTTGTCCTTTCTCCCTTATCATTGGTAGTTTTGTTTACGCAAACGTTCCATTTCCCGTTTTTGGTCGCGCTCTGCAATGGAAGCGCGTTTGTCGTATTGCTTTTTGCCTTTGGCCACCCCCAACTCGATCTTCACCAGATGGCGTTTGAAATAAACTTTTAACGGAACGATGGTAATGCCTTTTTCTTCCACGTAGCGCTGCAAACGCTTTAATTCACGTTTATGTAACAACAATTTGCGATCGCGTCTGGGATCGGGACTTTCAAAAGCCGCCTGTTTGTAAGGCGAAATGTGCATGCCGATCAGCCAAAGCTCACCTTTGCGAAATCGCGCATACGAATCTTGCAAATTAACACGGCCTTCCCGAATCGATTTAACCTCGCTGCCCTGCAGGGCTATACCGGCCTCAATCGTATCAACAATATTGTATTCGTGCCGTGCTTTTTTGTTATTGGATACAACCCGAATCCCTGTTTCCGTCATAAAATCAGCTTCACTTTTAAGTTAATAATTATGTTGCAGTGGCAAAGTACCTTATTTCCAAAGCCATTGCCTGCCCGAATTCGTTTTCTTAAAAAATCAGAGTCCCAATTATAACCATAATTTGGCTTTTGAGCAAGCTATAATGAGAGAAGCTTAACAGGTAAGGAAATTTAGAGCAAATAAAACTTGGATTTCCGAGGAAATACGCACTCAACCCAAGCGGCATGCCATCCGTCTTGATCAGCGACCAAGCTCATATTGAAAATATCCCCGGCATGGATGTCGTCCGTATTCAAAGCCGATAAATCGACCAAATATTTGTCATTCAAATGAATATCTTCCACAAAGTAGCGCGAGCCTTGCATGCCCGTAACTTCAAAGAAACCCTCAATTAACGACGGATCGTTCCGTGCGGGTGAAATCTGAAATTCAACATAAGAATGCATTTTGTGAAATTTTTGCGTAATGGCAAACGTACGTAACAAATCCTTAAGTGTGTCGTCGCTGTTGAGCTCTTCGAAAGTTTGTACCAAATTTGTCTCATACTGATAATCAACAAAGTTCAGAAACGATTTGAAGGTCTGCATTTCTTTGGTAAAATCAATACCATCTTCCGAAGCCAATTCGGTTGGCAACACAACGCTTAAGAACTCTTCCAAATCATCGCGCGTCAGGTCTTCTACACTCAATGCGCCGATATAGGCGGTAATAAACTTACCAAACAACTCCAAAGTTGTTAGAGACTGTAAATTTGCCGTATTCTGCAAGGCTTTAAATTCTTCTATGGCCGTAAATAAATCGGCTGAAGGTAATTTCCAGAGCTCATCCGGCTCGTCGGGATCAAAATCGCTTTCATCCCAGGGATCGAATTCGTTCCACTCGTTATCTTCCGATGACAACAAATTTTCGAACAGAGCACTCGCGTTTTCCTGAGGGTACAATAAAAAGTTATGGCCTTCGTTTTTAATTAAATTAATAATGTGATTGTTAATAAAATGAATCAAATCCTGCAAAAATGCATCGCCTTCATCCGCGGTTAAACGCAAATCAAAATGATAAAAGTCAATAATAGCATCGATTAAAACAAAATTCAGAAGATCATATTTCAGGCAATCTTCTTTGTTCGAGCAAGAACGGGTTCCCAATTGAAGATTTTCCGGAAGCCTGCCCATGGACAGCAATTCATCCGTGGAAATTTTCTTGTTCAACTGGATGGGGCAATTAAGCGGGCATACGCCAAAACAATTTTTTTCGAAAAAAAGCTGCACACTGTCGCCAATTAAAAAAGAAAGGCTGGTAATTTCATCTTTATCCAACAAGAATTCTTCATTCACATTATGCTGGTTCGGGAAAAAATCATGTTCCAGAATATCCGCCACGGAATTCATCAACAAATAGATAAAATAATCCAAATTGGTTAATTCGTAAACTTCTTTTTCCCATGCTCTGACAAACTCCGTTGCGGGAATGTAAATTTTTTTAAATTGTTCGGCCAAATCGTTCCTCCTTCAACTGGCAAATATATACCCGATTGCCATGATTATCAAATCTAAAATTGCGATCATTTGTTCCCGAAAAATACAAATAATGAAGCGGATACGAATTTTTTAATCGGTGGCTGTTTTACCGTGCACCTTGATGCACTTGAGTTTTTAGCGGCAAACCTCAAAATTGTTTATTGCGAAAATCAAATAGAATTTCATATAAGATTTTTGTAAATTGCAATCCGATTCGTTCTACTCCTTGAAATGACGTCAAGGAATCATGCCATTTTCTTAATAATCCGAGATGAAGTCAAGGATTGACGCCCCTAAAAAAACGGTAATGTCAGGCAGGAACCAAACAAGCGCAATTTTGTTGTAAGTAATATTCATACCAACCATTAATCAAAGGAGGCGTATTATGGCAAAGAAAAAGATTTTGATGCTCGTCGGCGACTTCGGCGAAGATTACGAAACCATGGTTCCTTTTCAGATTTTAACCATGGTCGGTCATGAGGTGCATGCCGTATGTCCCGGCAAAAAAGCGGGTCAAACCGTAAAAACCGCCATTCATGATTTTGAGGGCGACCAAACTTACAGCGAAAAACGCGGGCACAACTTTGCGGTTAATTACGATTTTGACAAAGTAAAACCCGAAGATTACGATGCGCTGGTCATCCCGGGCGGACGCGCTCCCGAATATTTGCGACTTGATGATCGTGTGGTGGAAATCGTTCGCCATTTTGGTCAGGCAAACAAACCGATCGCAGCCATTTGCCACGGGCCTCAACTTTTGGCGGCAGCAGGCGTTTTGAAAGGCAAACACTCAAGTTCCTATCCTGCAGTTAAAACCGAAGTGGAATTAGCCGGTGGCACATGGGTGCCGAACAATGAAACATTTACCAATGCCCACACCGACGGAAATTTGGTTTCCGCTCCGGCATGGCCGGCACATCCGGAATGGATGCGTCAATTTCTTGAAGTATTGGGATCCAAAATCGAAGCTTAAATTTGCGAACGGCCTGCCTTTGGGCGGGCCTTTTAACTTTCGTTTCAGGGAAGAAAAATGCGTATTGAAAAAACTGTCTTGGGAAAACCTTTCGCCGACAACGCTCTTTATGTCCGCTTAAATTCCGGTCAAAAAATCCACCGCTTTTTATTCGACTGCGGCGAAGGCACGTGTAATGAACTTTCCATCGGTGAACTTCAAAAGATCGATCACCTCTTTTTTTCTCATTTTCATTTGGATCATATTGCGGGCTTTGATCATTTCATTCGTGCCAACTACAATCGCATTACAAAACCCGTACACATTTGGGGGCCTAAGACGACAACCGAAGTTATTTTCCATCGCCTGAACAGTTTTACCTGGAATTTGATTGACGAAGTACCCTCGCGGTGGATTATTCATGAGATCACCCCGCAAAAAATTTTAACCACAGAGTTGCGTGCTTCGGAAGCATTTGCCCAAAAGCATCCCGTCGGGGTTCGGGATTTTAATTCTACCATTCTCGAAACCGCGGATTACCGTCTGTCGATTCGGTTTTTAGAGCATCGCATTAAAGTGTTGGGATTTAAGTTGCAAGAAAAAGCGCGCTTGAATATTAGCAAAGCGGCTTTAATACGAAATAGCTTACCCGAAGGTCATTATCTTGAGAAGCTAAAGGATCCTAAGGTGGATAATGACCAACAATTAAAAGTGGGCGATCAAATATTTACCGTTGGACATTTGCGTAAACTGTTATTAGAGAAACAACCCGGTGAATGCCTGGCCTATTTAACGGATTTCATTTTTCAAGAGAGCCGTCTTAAGGAATGGGCAGACTGGCTTAACGGATGTGACGAGCTTGTCTGCGAAAGCCAGTATTTAAGCAATGACCGGGAATTAGCCCGAGAAAATTTTCATCTGACAACCGATCAGGCCGCCAAGCTGGCCAAAGAAGCCAAGGTTAAATCCTTAACACTCATTCATTTTTCCAGACGTTACCAAAATGAAAAACCCGATTTGTTCTTGGAAGAAGCTAATAAAATTTTCCCGGCAAGCCATTTGCCCGAAGGCTGGAATTCCTGATGGAATTGAAGCGAATTTAATCCGTAAGCATATTCAACAAATATTCATTAACATTAATATCGTAATAAGCAGGATTGACCATGCCTTCAATATAGTGCAAATCGCCAACCCCTTTGGATAAATCGAGGTTTCTTGGAAGGATGGGGATGTTTTTCTTTAAATCATAAATAATGCGCACAACCGGTTTTAAAATATCTTCCCGTCCGGCTTCGATGACAATTGCCAGGAATCCGCTGCCAAGCTTAACCAGACTGCCAGGCGGATAAATGCCCAAAAATTTAATGAACTGCTGAATCAATTCTTCCTCAAAAAGAATATCGCGTTGGGTGTAAATTTCCTTTAATGCCTGCACCGGATTTACAGGCGTATGATAAACCCGCTCGGAAGTCAGCGCATCATAAACATCCAGGATGCCGCCCAATTTCCCGCCTAAACTGATTTGCGATCCGCTTAACTTTTTTGGGTAGCCGGTTCCATTCAAGCGTTCGTGATGCTCTGCAATTACGGACAGCGTATTGGCCGTTACCTCTTTGTGTGCACTTAGAATTTCAACACCAAGTTCCACATGTTTTTTTAGAATAGTGTACTCTTTTTGCGTCAATGGAGACTGCTTTTTTAAAATTTCATCCGGAATTTTACTTTTACCGATATCATGCAAGATAGCACCTAAGGTGTATTGAAAAATCTCATCCTTATCCATTTTTAAGGCTTTACTGATTCCGGCCGCCAAAATAGACACGTTAACCGAATGCTCATAAGTGTATTCATCTTTTGCTTTAATGTTGGAGAGTAACAGCAGAGCATCACGGTTGCGGGTAACCGAATCAATAATTTCATTAACCGATTCGGCAAATTCTTTTATCTTTAGAACATTGCCATAACGAATATCCTGATAGGCTCTTTTTAGTAAATCATGAGCTTTGTATTGGATTTCCCGAGCCTGCTTCAGCTCCTTCTCCAAAGGGACCTGAACCTGATAATCCAATTCATCTGCAGGAACCACATCTTCGAGATTGGTTTTGAACTCTTCTAAAAACTGCTCTCTAGTTAAAGTTTCAAAAATATCAATCCCTTTGGTCGTATCGATGAAGACTTCAGAAATACCGGCCTGCCTGATTTTTTCAATATCTTTATATGATTTTATTCTTTTTTTACTTGTTAAAAAAGGATGTGCCAACCAGCTACAATTAAAATCCGTTATGTAAACTCCCGGGCGAAGTAAATCGACTTTAATCTTTTTTATCATTCCCTGATTTTCCTTAACTTTCCGACAATAGATTAGATTGTCATTTAATTATTCGGATGAATTTATTAAAATGTAAGTTTTTTAACGAATTACCGCGTAATTTTGTGATTTTTTTAACTCTTTTGCAAAAAAGGGACCAAGTTTAATCCCCAAAATCAAACAATCTTTATTTGCGTTTGTGCAGTTAAGTTCTAAATCTATTACCTTAAAAACCGATCAAATGCCCCCTGCTTCCATTCCGGAAAGCCTTAAATGAAACCGTGTCTGTCCTTTTTGCGTTAATAAATTTCGTTTTGCTTTGATTGGTTAAATTTTCTTAGCTTTCATTTTGCTTGGTTCAAATTAATATCGGGGATTTTTTAATGAAACGGCTGACAAAATTAACGTTTTTGATCTTACTGATTGCTTCCACAACCATTGCCCAAACCGCTCTGCAAAAAGAATGGAAAATTTTTCAGCAGGGCATTCAGGATTACAAAACCGGTGAATACGATCGGGCTTACAAAAACTTTTCTCTTGTGATTTCACGATTAGGCACTAAAAGCCACTTATTAACGGCCAATTATTTAATGTTGGCCAAAACTTTGTACAAGATGGAACAATACCAAAAATCCCTCGAAATTTGTAACCAATTTTTAAAGAAATTTCCCCAAAGCTCTTATGCGGATGATATCCGATTTTTACAAGCCAATAATTACTATCGCTTAAATCGCATTCAGACAGCCAGCAAACTTTGGCTGAATTTGGCTGAAAATGCCAAAGATCCTCGTTTGCGCAAAAAAGCTTTGGACTTGGCTAGAGACGCCTTGCGCTATGCACTTGATGCGCAGGGCCTGGCTCATATCGAGCAACAAGCCACAACGCCTTTCCAGAAAAAATTGATTAAATACATCAAGGCTGAGCGCTTTTACGAAATGCGCAACACGGCTGCCGCCATTAAGACCCTTGAGGAATACAAAACCATTCCTGGGCATTTCCGCGAATTGGACGAAAAAGCCAACAATCTTTACGATTTTTTAAAAAACAAAGAACACAATGTGGTGCGCTTTGCGGCCTTGTTGCCCTTAAGTGGTAGTAACGCGCAAATCGGCAAGGCCATTTTGGACGGCGCTCAGATGGCCTTAACCGAATTCAACCATTTGAATCAAATGAACATTCAACTCATTCCGTTCGACTACCAGGGCCGTTTGGAAGTCGCTTTGCAAAAAATGAAAGAAATCGTGCGCGATCCTTCGATTGCGGCTGTTTTCGGTCCGCTGGAGAATGACGTTACCGCGGCCTGCGCCGTTGTGGCCGATTATGAAAAAATCCCGTTAAT
>JALWEA010000492.1 GCA_027039465.1 Calditrichia bacterium
TGGTGTGCTTTCCGTTGAGCGTGTCGAAGACATCGGTTCCGCACAAGCGGCGCAGGCATAAATTTACTTGAATTTAGCCTTTGAAATTATTAGGTTTACCCATTAAGAAATAAAAGTTTTTACAGGGAAACAATGCGTTTCCCTTTATTTTTCTTATTACGGTTGAACTACATGGAAAGGAGCTACCGTGGATTACGTTTATTTGACCAAAGACGGACTTGAAAAATTAAAAAACGAACTGCATGAATTAAAATACAAAATCCGTCCCAAAATTTCTCAAAAGGTGGCCACGGCGCGCGAACATGGCGATTTAAAGGAGAACGCCGAATATCATGCCGCCCGCGAGGAACTTTCGATGGTGGAAACCAGGGTGCAGGAACTGGAAGACAAAATCGCACGTGCCATGGTAATCAGCGAAGATGAAATAAATGTGGATACGGTTTCCATTTTAAACAAAGTGACGATTGAAGATTTGAACAAAGGCCGGAAACTAACATACACCCTGGTTTCGGCTGAAGAAGCGGATTTTAAACAAAATAAAATTTCCATTGCTTCGCCGGTCGGTAAGGCATTGCTGGGTAAAAAAGTGGGCGATGAAGTTGAAGTAAAGGTTCCTGCGGGAACATTGCGCTACAAAATACTTTCCATCGAAATTTAAATGATCGGTATTAATGAAACCTCCGAAGCATTTTTACGTCTTTAATACTAAAGAAATTTCATGGAGGTTTACCAATGCAAGGATCACAAACATTTAACGAAGGCCCGCCCAAACGATTATATCGGTCACGGGTCAATCGAATGATTTCAGGAGTTTGCGGAGGCTTGGGAGAATATTTGAATATGGATCCCGTAGTCATCCGCATTATTTTTATTTTGCTGGCGTTGTTTGGCGGCGGCGGTATTCTTCTTTATTTAATCGGCATTTTTGTTATTCCCGAAAATCCAAACCAATCTCCGGTGTCTGCAACGAAATCAAAAGAGAGAACAAGTTCGGGGCACTCCGCTTTTTGGGGTTGGGTTTTGATTATTTTAGGGGCACTGTTTTTAATCCCGCAATTTACATTTATTCCGCCGATTGATCTTTGGGATTTGCCCTGGGGAACGATTTGGGCCATACTGTTTATAGTGTTCGGGATTTTTTTATTGCTGAAAAGTGATACCAAAGAAACCGTGCAAATGCCTCCGGCCGATGAATCGGCTACCGAAAGCGCAACCGGAACGGATGAAGGGCAGTCCGGACAACAAGAGAAAGAGCAAGGCCCGGTTAAACACTTGTTTCGTTCACGCAAAGACCGAATGATCTCCGGTGTTTGCGGCGGGCTGGCCGAGTATTTCGATATGGATCCCACGGTGGTGCGATTAATTTTTGTCTTTTTAACCATATTCTCCAAAGGTTTGGGTCTTTTGGCTTACATTATTTTGATTTTCGCCATGCCCGATGAAAAACCGCAAATCTTTCCGAACGGAGATCAGTCATGAATAATCAACAACGCATTGGCATAATTTTGATCGTCATCGGCGGGTTGATCCTTTTAAATCAGTTTCAGATTCTTTCGTTGTCCGGAAAAAATTTGCTGGGCATTACTTCCGTTCTGTTAGGTTTACTGATGATAAAAAAGTCCTTTGTCCGTCCTAAATATAAAGGGCTTTTGGGCGGAAGCTTTTTTGTAATTTGGGGAATTTTGTTGCTGGCCTTTAAATATACAGATCAGCCTTTGGCGCATACGCTGTTTTTCGGTAATCTGTTTTTGAGCCTTGGCTTGGCCAATTTGATTTATTTTATTTTCTCAGGCGCCGGCAAAAGTATTCATCTTTTCGTTTTTCTGCTGTTCGCTTCAATGGGCGGTACCATGATCGCCGCTTACTATGGCAAGTTGGATGTCTGGCAATTGGAAGATATTTTGGATACCTACTGGCCGGTGATTTTGATTTTGTTGGGTATTTTTATTTTGGTGGATAGCTACCGCGGCCGCCGAAAAGATTTGGACGAATTCACGGAAGAGACGTTTCCGTCAGGGCATGAGTGATGGGCTGGTTGAATTGTTGAATAGTTGAATGGGGGAATGGTAGAAAGCGTTATCCGTGTATTCGTTAATCGTAAAAAAGTTAAATGGTTGAATGGTAAAAATCGTTATCCGTTATTCGTATATTCGTTAATCGTAAAGGACTGTCATTGCGAACGATCCCGCGAGCCTGCGAGCGGGTGAGTGAAGCAATCCCTTTCAAAGCGGCAACGGACGTAAGGGATTCTTCATCCCGAGAATCGTGATTCAGGATGACAGCTTGCTGCGGCAACCGTGTCTCGATACGATCCCGCTGGCGCGGTCTCTACTCGACAACCGGTTGACCGCTATCTTAACGATCCCTGATATTTAAAGATGCTTGTTCCGCCGATGAGTTGCCTACCGACCTTTGATCTTTCATCTTTTTTAATCTTTTGTCATTTGTCATTTGTCTTTAACTTTGGTATCTATTTGCATTTCATTGAATTTTTTTTATTTTTGACTTCAATTATTTCAGACACAAAGGAGCCCGATTACATGCCCAAAATTTCCGGTGAACTCGTTTTGCCAGGCGATAAATCCATTTCC
>JALWEA010000493.1:0-5391 GCA_027039465.1 Calditrichia bacterium
TCCGGTGGATGACCAGTCCTTGCCGGGTTCCGCTCTTTCATCGGAACAGGTTAGGTTAAAAGGTGTTTCATCATACGCCATAAATCCCCACCTTATGGGCTTGCACGGCGCAACCCAGTTCCCAATTAATTCATGCCACTATCTCAATAATCCGTGGCGCCAGCCATGGTTCCTGACCTGGCAATGATAAGTGGGATGTCATTGCGAGTCCCGATTTATCGGGACGTGGCAATCCCTAACATTATTAAAGCCATTCTCAAAGCAATGGGACATTGCTGCTTTGGAGGGGATTGCTTCACTCTCCCGCTCGCAAGTTCGCAGGATCGTTCGCAATGACAGGACTGGGAATTACATCAATTAACGGGCCCACACCACCGCCTGCACAAACAATGATTCCCGAATCACGAATAACGGATATACGAAAAACGTTCCCCTTAACCCTTCAACTCTTAACTCTTAACTCTTAACTCTTAACTCTTAACTCTTAACCTCCTGCCAATTCCCAGTTTCCGGTTCCGAATTAACGCATCAATTTTTTTAGGCCAAATCCGAATAATCCCTACCGATAGCAGAGACATCACCCAGGCCGAGCGTGCGTAGCAAGGCGGGCATTAAAGCCGCTTTTTCTTCCGCGTCGTGTCTGCTCCAGGTGCGGCTTTTTACTTCCAGGAAATCACCCATATCCGGCACGGTAACATGATCCAGATTGATGTAAAATTCCGTTCCCTTAAAAAGGATTTTCCAGCGCAGCCGTTCTTTTTCAATGACCAATTCGCGGCTCGGTTTAAAATACTCGCGATAAAAGCGCAAACTGTGTGTGGCAGGGGCCAGATAGCGGCTTCGGGATAGCAAAACCGTGTGCGCAAATTCGCGCTCATGTGCCGGGCCGAGTAATGTCAAACGATAGCGCACTTTGACGATCTCGCCGTTATCATCAATGTATTCGTCCTCGCGGTAGCGGATGCGCCCCTGTTCAGGGTCGTCGAAAAAGAAATAGGTGTCGTATTCACGATAATGACGTTTGTACAAAATGGTAATTTCTTCAGAATTGATCTTTTTTAGAACCTCCTGCGGATCTTTTACCGGAACCTTGATTTGTACTTCAAAGCTTTCTTCCTCGGTAGCTGTTTCAATGGCAATCAACTTGGAGAGCACTGACTTTTCGCGTTCAGTCAGGAAGGTATCAATTCTATGGGCGTAATCCTGTGCCTGTGCCATTAAGTCTTGTTCGTTTAAAGTTAATAATTTCCGATCACGCATCAGGAATTTACCGTTAACCATTACGTCGGTGACATCCGGCGCTTTGGATGCGTAAACCAATTGGGCGTAAACCATTTTCGGGTCGCGTTGGTAGCGCGGTGCGTTGTGTACCCGTTCGGTATCGATCAAGATGAAATCCGCCTTTTTACCGGGTTCCAAACTACCGACTAAATTTTCGATGTGTAAAGCGCGGGCGCCCATGCGTGTGGTCATGGTTAAAACCTGAGTTGCCGGAACGACAGTCGGATTACCCGTTAATCCTTTGGCAATAAACGAAGTCAGACGCATTTCCTCAAACATATCCAAATCATTGTTGGAGGCGGGCCCGTCCGTACCGATACCGACGGCAATCCCCATGTCTAACATTTTAGCTACCTGCGCAAAACCGGAAGCCAACTTTAAATTGGACGACGGATTGTGAATGACACCCACATTAAAATTTTTCAGAGTGTGCATTTCGCCTTCGTCCAAATAAATACAATGGGCGGCAATGACTTTAGCCTCGAATACGCCTTGTTTGCGCACATAGGGAATAACCGGCATACCGTGCTCATTGCGCATGTTTTCCACCTCTTGCCTGGTTTCGGAAAGGTGGATGTGGAGCGGTACATCGTACCTTTGAGCCAATTGAGCAGCGCTCTGTAATATTTCTTCGGTGCAGGTGTACGGAGCGTGCGGTGCAATGGCCGGAATAATGAGCGGGTGATTTTTCCAACGTTGGATAAATTCTTCGGCATAAGCCAAACCTTCTTCATAAGAAGGCGCATCCGGAGCGGTGAATTTCAAAACGGTTTCACCGGCAATTGCCCGTAATCCGGCTTGAGCGGTTGCTTCGGCCACTTCGTTTTCGAAATAATACATGTCGGCAAAAGTCGTAACGCCCGAACGAATTAATTCCGCGGCGGAAAGCAAGGTGCCCAAGCGAACAAAGTCCGGAGAAACGAATTCCCTTTCCACCGGCATCATGTGACCCAAAAGCCACACATCCAGGCGCAAGTCATCGGCTAATCCGCGCATGAGTGACATGGGAACGTGCGTGTGGGCGTTGATCAAACCGGGCATCAAAACTTTGCCCTGACAATCGATGGCTTCTTTGGCGGAATATTGAGCTGTCGTTGAAGCATCGTCACCCACCGCCACAATGCGGTCGTCTTTGACAACGACGGCGCCCGGCTCAAACTGGTTTAATTGCTCATCCATGGTCAGAACACGGGCGTTGGAAAAAATATAATCGGCTTGTATTTTGTTGGCACTCATAGAAAGTCCTTCAATTTTGTGTAAAAGATAATGTAATTTAAGAATCAAAAACCATTGTTTCAATTTTATCGGAGGTATGAAAAAGAGGAACTGGTACGGCAATTGTGTCTTGATAACCGGTTACCTTTGATCTCGTCCGGCTTCCGAAGGATTTCGATGGAAGGAAGAATCAATTGTGTCCGTTGCTACTTTGGAATAGATTGCTTCACTCTCCCGCTCGCAGGCTCGCGGGATCGTTCGCAATGACAGGTCAATTTCCACAATCAACGAATAACGAGTACACGAATGACGGATAACGTTTCCTCTTAGAAGCAAACCACGGATTCCTCAAGTGTAGTATTCCAAATCATTAAAATAATGCTTATATTAGAACCGACAACATAAGAACGGCTCGATATTTCCATGAATTTTTTTAAATAAACGGCCGTTTCTACCGCTCAATTTATCTGAAAAAGGAGGAAAAGCAGATGCGCACCCTGACAAAATCGTTTATATTACTGTTTGCTTTAAGTGCCTTGTTATTCGCCGGTAACAAGCGCGCCATTACTTTTAAAGATTTTTTCTCCATGAAACGCATGACATCGGTTACCGTGAGCCCCAAAGGTGATTTGGTAGCCTTTTGCTTAACCACCCCGAATATCAAAGACAACGATTTTAAAACGGACATTTTTCTTTACTCGTTAAAAGATAAGTCGTTAAAACAAATGACGCGCAGCGATCAGTCCAGCAGCCATCCGGTTTGGTCGCCTTGCGGAAAATGTTTGTTTTTTAATCGTGGCGGACAAATATGGAAAATTTCATTGAGCGGCGGCGAAGCGCAACAGGTCACCCATTTTGTGGCCGGTGCTTCGGACGTGGTTATTAGCCCGAAGAAAGACAAAATGCTATTCGTCAGCGAAGTTTACCCCGATTGCCAAACGATCGACTGTTTGAAACAAAAAATTGATTCGGTGGCTCATAGCAAAGTCAAAGCGCGCATTATCGATCATTTGTTCTATCGTCATTGGAATCGCTGGCTGAACGGCAAACGTTCCCATGTGTTCATGGCCAAAATGAACGGAGAAGTGATCAAGGACGTGACTCCAGGCGATTATGATACACCTCCTTTGGATTTGGGCGGCGATCATGATTATGTGTTTTCTCCGGATGCGCAGGAAATTTGTTTTGTGCGCAATACGGATCCCATTGTGGCGGCCAGCACCAACAATGATTTATTTATTTACAATATCAAAACTGGAGCTATTAAACGTTTAACGACCAATAAGGGCGACGATTGTGATCCTACCTATTCGCCGGACGGGCGTTATTTGGCTTATCTTTCCATGAAAACACCGGGATTTGAAGCCGACCGTAAGCGCATCATGTTGTACGACCGCAAGACGGGTACCACCCGTGAATTAACCAAAGGGTTCAATCTTTCCGTGGGTTCCATTTTCTGGCATCCCAAAAAGAAAGAAATTTACTTTACCTGCGGTGAACGAGGCACGGTGAGTATTTACAAAGTGGATATTAAAAAGGCACACATTCGTCCGGTACTAAAAGGTCATACCGTAGCGGATGTGCAATTTGCCAATGATCATTTGCTCGTTTTTCGTGAGCAAAACGAGGCGATGCCTTACGAATTGTTTAGTTACGATATTAAGCGCCATAAATATCAGCAGTTAACCCATATCAATCAAAAATTACTGGATCAGCTTGAATTGCCGAAGCTGGAGCCTTTTGCATTTGTCGGGGCCAACGGCGACAGCGTGCACGGTTATTTGATGCGTCCGCCGTTTTTTGAAAAAGGGAAAACCTATCCGGCGATCGAATTGATTCACGGCGGGCCTCAGGGTGCCTGGGAGAAGGAATTTCATTATCGTTGGAATTATCAAATGTTTGCGGCGCCGGGCTATGTAATTTTTATGATCAATTTTCACGGCAGCAGCGGATACGGGCAGGCCTTTACCAATTCCGTTTCCAAGCATTGGGGCGGTGCGCCTTATCAGGATATTCTGAAAGGTACGCAATACGTGCTGGATCATTACAAATGCATCGATCCCAATCGGGTGGGAGCGGCCGGCGCTTCTTACGGCGGTTTTATGATTAATTGGATTGAAGGAGGCAAGGTACAGCCTTTTAAATGTCTGATTTCACACGACGGCGTTTTCGAACAAGTGAGCATGTACGGAGCGACCGAGGAACTTTGGTTCCCGGAATGGGAATTTAACGGAACGCCATGGGATCCTGGTTCACTCTATCAAAAATGGAATCCGGCGGCGCCGGAACGGGTTCGTCGGTTTAAAACCCCGATGCTCATTGTTCACGGAGAACATGATTATCGCGTACCTTACACACAAGGCTTGCAGATTTTTACGGCTTTGCAGCGGCAGGGAATTAAATCCAAGTTGTTGTTTTTCCCTGATGAATATCATTTTGTGGTAAAACCGCAAAACGCCCGATTATGGTGGAAAACCGTACATGAGTGGTTTAAGGAATTTTTAAAATAGAATAAAGGAATTTGTCCTTTATTCCGAAAAATATATTTAAGTTATTGATTTTTCGTCAAATGGGAATTTTTATGTTTCAACCCACCCCCCTTCCCCCTCCCTGCGCAGTCGCAGGGAGGGGGAGTCAGAGAGGGTGGGTCAAAAAAAAATGCATTTTTCACCATAAATTTCGGGGTTAAGGACATAATTATGCAGAATGATTTTACTTGAAACTTAAATAATGAAAACGGGGCGTCGCTAAATGAGTGGTAAAAAAAACCTATCCGCATCTTTATTAAATTTGTTAATCGATTATCAGCGTATTGAAATAACCGAACATTACGTGTACAAGCATTTGGCGCAAAAAGCCAAGGGCAAAAATAAAGAAGTCCTGCAAAAAATTTCG
>JALWEA010000493.1:5401-8029 GCA_027039465.1 Calditrichia bacterium
ATGAAGGACGACATGCTCAATTTTGGGCGCAATATACCGGACGCGAAATTAAACCGAGTCGTCTGCGTATTTTTAAGTATTTGGTGATTCAAAAAATCTTTGGTTTGACCTTTACCATTAAAATGATGGAAAAAGGGGAAGAAACAGCAGAACGTAATTACAACAATATTTTAAACGAAATCCCTGAAGCCGCGCCCATTCTCAAAGAAGAGCAGGAACACGAACGTATGTTGGTGGAAATGATTGACGAGCGCAAAATCGAATACATCGGTTCTATGGTGTTGGGCTTAAACGATGCGCTGGTGGAATTAACGGGGGCGTTGGCCGGTTTAAGCTTCGCCTTGCAAAATACGCGGCTGATCGGCATGGCAGGGCTGATTACGGGAATTGCCGCTTCTCTTTCCATGGCCTCGTCGGAATATTTGTCCAAGCGCACCGAGGCCAGTGAGCAAAGTCCCTTGGTGGCCGCCTTTTACACGGGCATTGCTTACATTTTTACGGTACTCATGCTGGTTGGACCGTTTTTTGTTTTTACCCATTATTTGGTGGCATTGGCTAACACGCTGATATTCGTCATTCTGGTTATCTGGTTTTTCTCGTTTTTCGTTTCCATTGTCAAAGAAATGAATTTCAGGCGTACGTTCGTGGAAATGACGGTAATCAGTTTAGGCGTCACGATTATTTCGTTTGGTATCGGATTGTTAACCCGTCATTTTTTGGGTGTGGATGTTTAAATCACAAACAGGTAAAATTGTCAAGAATACCCATTAGCGCGCCGGAATTTAAATATTTGCCATTAGCAAAAACACAGGCACAATCATGAAACGCATTCGTTATTTTTTCCCGATTTTTTTACTGTTACTTTTAAGTTCTTGTTCGTTGCCGGAACGGAAAGTACCGGTGCATCAAAAGCCTATTATTTTAAGAAGAATGCGTTTGCCGGAAATCGTGCTTAAAAACGGAACAAACCATCGCTTTACCTTTACCAATAAAATTGCCGGATTTTACGTTGGCAATTCCCACCGATACAATAGCTCGTCCTTCGAGGGTTGGACGGTTAATGAAGTTCATATTTTTCGGGATTACCGCATTTTCAAGAATGGCAAAGAATTAAAACGACAAAACATTCGATTGTTTCGCTATTTGCCCTTTCGCAGTGAGCGGATTTACAGAGACGGCACTCTGGAACGTTTAACCCTTTTCGATTCGACCAATGCATTGCTAATTGCTTTGAAAGCCCCCAAAGCGGACGATTTTTACGAGTTGCAATTGATGGGAATATCTCTTGATAAAGGTGTTCTTCCGTCCGCACGCGCCCCTGTTACCATAAAAAAAATTGCCGGTTTGTCGCATACATTTTTACGAATTGACTTTTTACCAGCGCGCAAAAAGATAAATTTGTTTTTACTCCGCCTGGTAAATTCGGCAAAACCCGATACATTGCCCTTACGGTATTTGGCACGTATTGATACGTTGGTATTAAAGCACCAACAACGATTTCAGAAACTCTTAAATCAGTATCCTTTTCATATTAAGAATCAACGCATGCAAAATGCCATGGAATGGGCGCTTATTTCCATGGATGCTCTGGTTACCCGTCAACGAGGCCCCGGTATCTGGGCGGGATTACCCTGGTTTAACAATTACTGGGGACGCGATACTTTTATTTCCCTGCCAGGCACTTTGCTAGCCACGGGCAAGTATGCTCAAGCCAAAGAAATACTGCGCAACTTTGCAGCATTCCAACAAACCGATCCGGATAGCCGTTTGATGGGCCGCATCCCGAATCGAATCACCAATAAAGAAGTAATTTACAATACGGCGGACGGCACCTGGTGGTTTATTCGCGCTTTGTACCAATATTATTTACAAACCGGTGATCGGGACTTTTTACGTGAAATGTATCCGCATATTCGTCTGGCAATTGAGGGCGCCCTGAAAAAAAGGGCGGATGCCCAAGGATTTTTAAAACACGGCGCTGCCGAAACCTGGATGGACGCCGTTGGCGCGTCGGGCCCATGGTCGCCTCGAGGCAACCGTGCCGTGGAAATTCAGGCTCTGTGGTACACCGCCTTAAACATCGCCGCGCGCTGCGCGGATATTTTGGGCACCGATTCCGAATTGGCCACCCAATGGCGGCAAACGGCCCAACGTTTGCGTAAAAATTTCAATCTCTTATTCTGGGACAAAACGCGCTCCTGTCTGTACGATCATTTAACTGCGGACGGAACACCGGACACCTCCTTACGTCCCAATCAGATTTTTGCCGTTACCGCGCCCGATTTGGACGGCATCCCGCCTTTGCTTACCAAAGAACGCATGCGTTCCGTAGCCCGGGTTGTGACGGAAAACCTGACCACAGCCAACGGTGTACTTTCGCTTTGGTTCAAAGATCGCAATTTTCATCCGTACCATCACTATTTGCCCTATTACGTTCCGGATGCCGCCTACCACAACGGACTGATTTGGGGTTGGTTGGCCGGTCCCGTGCTGAGCGCGCAAATGAAATTCAATCAGATTATTCCGGCGGATACTTTGTTTTTAAACGAAGCCTGGCAAATTTTGCGCAAAGATGCCATCGGTAATTACTCGGAATTGTTGGAGCCGGTACCTCGCAAAAGGCAGCAT
>JALWEA010000494.1 GCA_027039465.1 Calditrichia bacterium
ATTAAAGAAAGAATATTTAATTTTCAAATTTATTCTTGAGCATTTTTTTGCAATTATATTAAAAAAGCCGGGCTCTATTTTTCGAGCTCGGCAATTTCTTCTTCAACGTCTTTTAGCTCTTCAGCTAATTCTTCCTGCCAATACTTTAATTGATCTCGGTACTGCTTAAGCCAGGCAAGTTGTTCTTCTTTGCTTGGCGTCGGCGGCGCCCAACCCCATGGCCCTGCGGGTCCCATGCCCCAAGGACCTGGCCCCTGACGAAAGCCCCAAAAAGCGCCTGGCCAAAAATTCCAATGAAAACGTCTTCTTGCCATTGTAATCTCCCATCATTTAATTAATTACTTTATGTTTACTTACGCCGATGATGGGTAGAAGTTCACTAAAAAACTTTTACTTCAAAAAACTTTTTCGGATTCTTTTTGATGCTCAAAATCAGGCTGTCCAAATGCAGAATTGTACGGTTCAGATTGTTGTACAAACTGTCATCCTTCATTAACTTGCCCATCGTACCCTGACCGCGTTCGAGACGCGAAAGCAAAGCATCCGTACGTTTGGTTATGCGGTGAAGCGCGGTTAAGCTTTCTTTTAAATGGGATGATTTGGAGCCCATTGCCTGTAAAACGGAATCGATGGCAGCTTTATTTTCGGATGTTAATTCGTGAATGTCTTTTAGCGTTCCCTGTAAATGCGGAGCACTGTTTTTAAGCAAAAGATTGGAGCGCAGCAAAAGCTCACGGAATTGTTGAATTGATTGCGCCAGTGCCTGCATGTTTTTTTGCCCGGAAAGCGAATCCAAGTTGGATAAAATACGTCCCAAGTTGGCCGTTATGTTTTTGCTCCCTTCGGCAATATCAAGAATACCTTCTTCGGGTTGGCCGTAGATTGTTTGCCCGCTTTTTAGATAGGTTTTGGCGTGTCCCGGTTTGATAACAACCGCTTTTTCACCGAGCAAACTGATCTCCTTCAGTTCAAATTTGGAATCAGTGGGAATGTTGACGTTTTCTTTAAGTTTGATGGTGAGCATAATTCCTTCCGGTGAGATTTGAGCGTTCTGAACAGAGCCGATAGCCAATCCTTTATAAAGAACTTCGTCTCCAACCGTAACCCCTTTTGCATCCTGAACGATCAAGTTCAACGAAAGTCCCTTGACCAAAAAATTGGATTTTTCGAGCCACATTATACCGGCAATAACGATAAAAATGGCAAGGGTTACGGAAATTCCAATAAAAAATTCATTATAATGCTTTTTCATTGTAAACTCTTATCTCCATGTATGAATTTATTAAAGATTTCATTATCTTGTTGCCACATTTCCTTGGCATTGCAAATGTGAACGATTTTCCCATGGTAAAGCATAGCGACGCGATCGGAAATTTTGCCAATACTTTCCACGTCATGAGAAATGAGCACGGAAGTAATATTTAATTCTTTATTCAGTTTCACAATTAAATCATTAATTGTGTTGGATAAAACCGGATCCAAACCGGTTGTCGGTTCGTCATAAAGCAAGTATTTGGGCTGCAGAGCAATCGCCCGCGCAATACCCACGCGTTTGTTCATGCCGCCGCTCAATTCGGCCGGATATTTCTTTTCGATTCCTTCCAATCCGACCATGGAAAGGCTTTCCTTGACGATTCGTTCCTGATCGGCTTTCGAAAAATTTTTATTGTACTTTAAACCCAAACGAATGTTGTCTTCGACCGTCATGGAATCCCAAAGCGCACCGTATTGGAAAACCATGTTCATTTTGGTACGTAGGTATTTATTCAATTCGAATTCCGTCATTTGCGTCACTTCGAGGCCGTCGACTAAAATCACACCTTCGTCGGGTTTCAAAAGTCCGATGATGTTTTTCAACAAAACGGATTTGCCCGTGCCGCTTATGCCGATAATGGACAGAATTTCACCGTCCTGAACGGTCAGATTAACGCCGTCCAGAATGCTTTTGCCATTAAATCCTATTTTTAGATTTTTTACTTCTACCATATAAAAAACAATATCGCTGAAATTATGTAGTCCAAAATTAAAATTACTATGGAAGACCAGATGACGGCGTGGGTCGTCGCGCGTCCGACGCCTCTGGCGCCATGTCTGGCATTTAACCCGAAATAGCAACCGAAAATAGTAATTACAAAGCTAAAAATAAAACCTTTGATAATGCTGGTGTAAACGTCGGTGGCTACAAATACGTGACGCATTCCTTTTACGAATCCGGCCCAGGTTAAGTTGATAGTGAAATAGGATGATACAAAGCCGAAATAGAGTGTAATCGCATCCGCGTAAATCACCAAAACGGGAATCGCGATCATTCCGGCGGCCAGACGGGGCATGACCAAAAATTCAACCGGATCAATGCCTGTTGTACGAAAAGCATCAATCTGCTCGGTCACTTTCATTTCACCGATTTCGGAAGCAATGCCTGAACCGACCCTTCCGGATAAGATAAGGCCGGTTACAATGGGTCCCATTTCCAGTAATACCGCACGCAAGATCAGCCCACCTTCCACCCAGCGAGGCGTTTCCGGACTGATTTGTGTACCAATTTGGACACCGAGCACCAAGCCCATAAAAATTGCCGTAATTGCAATAATCGGCATGGAAAAACGACCGATATAAAGGAAGCTGTCAACGATTTGATCGGTGTATTTGAAGCTTTTTCTGATGGCGAGTAATCCGCGGAAGAATAAGAGAGTTAGGCTTCCGAGCCCTTCGAAGTATAGAATGCTTACCCTGCCGATGGAACGAATGTTCTTTTTAAGCATAAATTTAATTTAATTAGCCCCTACTGAATTTTATCCAAAAATATCAAAGCCGCAAATAGCGTAGCAAAATATAAAAAAAGATTTGTTTCGTTCCCAATTTTTTTTGTAGGCTAATTTTTATGGGGGAAATCGTTATTCGTGGAAGAGTTAAATGGTTGATTAGTTGAATGGTTAAATGGGGGAAAATCGTTATTTGTAAAGGATTGTCATTGCGACCCGCCTGAGGCGGGGAAGCAATCCCTTCCAAAGCGGCAACGGCCATGAATAATGTTAGGGATTCTTCATTCCATCCCGATTCTAGGAACTCCATACTATTGACATATTGCGGCGCGTCCGCCCCTCGATACAATTCTGCCTGTTATCTTGTAATGTTCGAAGTAAGGGCGAAGCATTTCCGTAAATACGCTGCAAACTCAAAAAATTTAGCGTTGTGCAACCAAAAACATCCATTGTTTCTTTATTTGTTAGGGAAATGCTTCGCCCCTACAAGTGTCGGCAGAATCACTCGGGAACCGGACGCCGCATCTGTCCCAAGTTCCCAGTTCCTAGTTCCCAATTAATACATGTCACTGCTTTAATAATCCGTGGCGCATGCCATGGTTCCCGGCCTCAGAATGACGGGCAGCCATAAGTCAATAGTAGAAATTAAGGCCGGTTGCGGAATAAAATCTTGTTGTCTTTGCTCAACGCCACCCACTCGTTTTCCCGATTTGATTCGAAATCCGGATGAAAGTAGCGCTCTATTTTTTGGCGCATCAGCAAAGGGTAATTCGTGGCAATGGCATCCACCCCGAGCGTAATCAGCTTTAAAGTATCATCAAATTGATTGACATTGTACACGCAAAAATCTTTATTCATGGCGCGTAAGCGTTTTACAAAATCCACATCAATCCAGGGAAAGGGATTGATGTTTAAACCGTCGCAGGGCAGCATGGTCGTGATTTTAAGAATTTCTTCCGGCGTGTTGGAGAGCAAACCGGTTTCTTTGGCCAAGTACCAGTTGTAAAGCCAGTAAACTTTGTAATCCGGAAAAGTTTCTTTGGCATTGCGAACGACTTGGGGATCGAATGCAATGAGTCGTAAACGATCGGGGGAAAGGTCAAAAGATTTTACAATGGCTTGAAGTTCGATTAGAAATTGAGGGTGTTCGTCTTTTATTTCCAAAAACAAACCTTTGTCTTTGGGTAAAATTTCCAAAATTTCTTCCAACGTAGGGATGGTGGTGCCTTTAAAGCGTTTGCCTTTCCACGCGCCGATGTCAATTTTTTTCAGTTCCTTGAGTGTGGAACGGCGAATGTCCAAATCGATATTCTCGCTGCTTACGCGTTTGGTCGTGGGATCGTGCATGCAGACAATGCGATTATCTTTGGTTAACCAAAAATCTCCCTCAATGTAGTCGGCTTTTTCCTTAACAGCCAATTTGAATGCGGGCAGCGTATTTTCCGGAGCGGCGTGCGAAGCGCCGCGGTGTGCCACAATCAATGTCCGTCGGGTTGAGTGAAGCTGCATGTCCTTCCTTCTGAAATTTTGTTGACGGCAGTTATCGTGTATTCGTATATCCGGCAGTACTATGAAATTTTGGTATTTGTCGGGTAACTGGTTTTGAAAGCTTTGAAAAATTAATTTGCGTTTTCAACTCACCCCCTCATTCCCCCTCTCTTCTTCGAAGAGAGGGGGACGCAATCCGTTGATCAACATAGACTTAACCATGATTGATGTGTGATTAGAAATCAGCATCGAATATTCAAAGATTGAAAAAAATCCTGAAATCACGGCATTTTTTCAGAGGTTTCGGTTTTAAATTTTCAACTTATCATTTCTTCAACAAATACCCTTGTGCTAATTTTTTGTAATCTTCAATTTGTCGCTTGACCCATTTGCGGGAACGGCCTAATTCATCGGCCATGATTTTGGCGACTGTGTCCGCCATATCCATACTTGCTTTGGCGTCTAGGAACAAAGCGCGGGTTCGTCTAGCCAAAACATCCTCAACGGTTCGGGCCATTTCGTGATGCACCGCCCAAACGACTTCGCCTTTTAAATAGGGCAGGCGCGGATGCAATCTTTCTTTAAAACGTTTATCTTTTACCAGAACGGTTTCTTCAATTAACGGGCGATCGGCGCCGTAATAATACAGCGGGGCATTGAAATCGGTGTTCTTTAAATAACCGTGAATAGGCAGGTGCCTGGTCGTGCAGTCTTTTTCTTCCAGACCGCCCACAATAATGGCTTTGTCAATGACCTCTTGGGCCATTTTGCGGTAGGTGGTCCACTTGCCTCCGGTAATGGTAATCAAGCCGGAAAGCGACACCGAAATTTGGTGCCGACGTGAAATGTCTTTGGTGCTTTGAGCATCGCCTGCCGGGGCGGCCAACGGACGTAATCCCGCAAAAATACTTAAAACATCTTCGGGCCGCGGATCTTTTTTCAAATATTGCGCCGAAGTATTGAGCAGAAAATCGATTTCTTCTTTTAACGGGCGCGGCTCCAGGGTGACTTCGTTCACGGGGGTATCCGTTGTGCCGACAATGACCTTATTGTGCCACGGAACGGCAAAGAGGACACGGCCGTCCGAGGTGTGGGGAATCATGATGGCCGAATTTCCCTGCAGAAACGTTTTATTTAGTATCAAATGTACGCCCTGACTCGGAACCACGGTTTTGGGCGCCTGCGGATCGTCCATTTGTCGCACCTGATCACTGAAAATGCCCGTGGCATTAATGATGGTGCGCGCTTTTACGGAAATACGTTCGTCCGTTTCCAGGTCGTGCAACAGGGCTCCGTCCAAAAGTCCGTCCGCATCTTTGTGCAAACCAACGACTTTAACATAATTCAGAACCACTGCGCCGTTGTCCGCAGCGGTTTGAGCCAAATTTACGGCAAGACGCGAATCGTCGAATTGGCCGTCGTAATAAATAACGCCGCCTAACAATCCGTGTTGATCCAAATTGGGAATCGCCCGCAGAGTTTCTTTTTTGTCGATTTTTTGAGACGGCCCGATGTCCAATTTACCGGCCATTAAATCGTACACCTTCATGCCGATGTTGTAAAACGGGCCTTCCCACCATTCGTAAGCCGGAATGATGAATGCCTGGTTGCGCACCAAATGGGGTGCGTTTTGCATCAACAGTCCGCGCTCGTGCAGAGCTTCAAATACCAGAGAAACATCGCCCTGTGCCAAGTAGCGGACGCCGCCGTGAACCAATTTGGTGCTGCGGCTGGAAGTGCCCTTGGCAAAATCGGCTTGCTCGACCAGAAGGGTTTTAAAGCCGCGGGTGGCGGCATCCACGGCAGCGCCCAAACCGGTTGCTCCGCCGCCGATGACCAGGATGTCCCACTGATCGGTGTTTTTTAAATTCTGTAACATTAATTCGCGATTCATAGTGTGTTTCCCGATAGGTGTTCATGTAATGTGAAAGTGAAAAATTACGATTTTTCAATTGCCGGTTGCCGCAACAGTTCCCAGTTCCTAATTCCCAATTAGTTCATCTCATTATTTTAATAATCCGTTCCGCATGCCATGATTCCTGACCTACTATTGACATGTGGTGGACTGTCATTCTGAATGGAGTCCCGAGAATCGGGACGGAATGAAGAATCCCTTACGTCCGTTGCTGGTTTGAAGGAGATTCTTCGCTGCGCTACTATTGACATGCCACCTTTTGAACCCATCCCCGGCCCTTCCCTGCGACCCGCAGGGAAGGGTGCCACTTTAGGAGTGGCCATTTGGCAAACTATTGAGTTGAAATCGTTTTTGCCCAATAATGTGAAAGATCACGTCCGCTTGCCGTACCAGTTCCCAATTAATCCATGTCACTATCTTAATAATCCATGGCGCCAGCCATGGTCCGTGCCTCGCAATGACAGCCCTTTACGATTAACGAATATATGAATAACGAATAACAGATAACATTTCCCTTAACTCGTCAGCCGTTTCAAATATTGCTCTAGTTCCAATAAATAGGAATTACGATGCGCTAATTTTTTAATTTCTTCGATATTTTCCAGTGTGGCTATTTCACCTTCGGCAATAATAACGTCCGTACGATCAAAATCGACCCAGGAATATTCTTTTACTTTTGGGTGAATAACCAGATCGGCTTCCTTTAAACGTATTTTTGAAAGATGGAACGAGGTAATGTCTTCGGTACGCAGTAAAACTTCCAGAATGTTTTGCGGTTCTTTGAAAATTTTAATATCGCGTGTTACGTCTACGGCCAAAACCCGATCGGCGCCAATTTCACGCACGCGTCCGGCCGGAACGCTTTCGGAAGCGCTGCCATCGACCAGCAAATAGTCATCGATTTCGACCGGCGGAAAAACGCCCGGGATGGCCGAACTGGCACGAATGGCCTGACGCAGGCTGCCTTTGTCAAAGTTGATTTCATTACCCGAAACCAAATCGGTGGCAATGGCCGAGAAAGGAACGGGTAATTCTTCAATGGGTACATCCGGGATAATTTCAAATATTTTTTCGGTGGTTTCTTCGTCAAAGTAGGAAGTGCGGCCGAGCGCTTTTACGGCCTGAAGCCGGACACTAATAAAATCGAAAAACTGTTCAAAATAGTTTTTGGGAGATGACGTTTCCTGCTCTTCGCTCAGAGCTTCCAATCCCAACTTTTTAATCAGCGGACTGTGTAAAATATCATGAATAATCTCTTCGACTTTTTTGGCATTACCGTAGTAGGCATAAAGTCCGCCGACAATGGAACCCATGCTGCAGCCTGTAATGGCCTGGAGCTGAATATGTTCGCGCTCCAATACTTTTAAGACGCCGATATGGGCCAGCCCTCTGGCGCCGCCGCCTCCCAATGCTAATCCTAAATGTGACATGGCTCTTTCTCCGCAAATATGATGATCAATAACATAAAAAAATTAAATGAAGTTATCAAAGAATTCTATGGAAAAAACAAAACGCTTCCGATTAGCATTCGTTTGCAATTCTTCGGAAATGGAAAAAACGCAATTTCAATAAAGCGGTTTTTGAACCAGTACGAAATACAATCCCTTGTGTTCGGAACTTTTGATGCGCAAAAAATCGTGTTGTTCGAAAAATTTAGTCAGTACATTGGCCGCGGGTAGTTGATGATTTTCTACGGCCGGATGCAAAGAACGGTGCAGAGCATTTAGCGTTTGATGATCGTCCAAATGCAGCACGCAAAAATAACCGCCTGGCTTCAAAACACGGAATACTTCTTTTGTTACCGCTTCGTGATTTAAAAAATGGGGGAA
>JALWEA010000495.1 GCA_027039465.1 Calditrichia bacterium
CACATTAAAGAAGGCCAGCGATTTGGCTTTTTGCTGGATTTCGTTTTTCCAACTTAAAGAAACGGATTTAAGGTAAGGAGCGGTGGAATAGATGATCGGAATTTTATTCTGAATGGTGTTGGCCAGCTCACGCGACAGCACATAACCGCGCACGTGCGGGTAGTCGTTTCGTTCCCCGATCTTTTTGACAAATTGAATTAAATCTTTAAGCTCGGCATCGTAATTTTTCAACAGGTTTAAACTTCCGAACAAATGGTAAACCGGGAAGAACAAATATCCGAAAGCTTGGCGTGAAGTAAAATTGGCCGGCAATTGAATGAGTGAAAGATTTTTTGTTTTGGCTAGTTCCCGTAAAGCGCCGCCGCTGGTTACGCAAACCACCTGGGCGCCCTTTTCAACGGCCAATTTGGTAGCGGATAACGTCTCCTCGGTATCGCCGGAATAACTGGAAGCGACCACCAATGTGTGCTCATTGCAAAATTCCGGAGCAAAATAACTGCGCACCACATCCATGGGTTTTTTGAGTTCATCAAACAAGACGTCGTGCAGTAAATCTCCGGCCAGGCCCGAAGCGCCGATGCCCAAATAAAGAATATTGTCAATTTTGTTCGTGTCGATGGCAATCGAAGCCTGCTCAAAAATAGTCTTGCTCTCTTCGATCTGCTTGTAAAAATTAATAAGGATTTTCTTGTAACCTGACTTATCAACGGTAAACATGAATGTCTCCTATTTTAAATATTGTAGGTCGGAAATATGATTTTTTACGAATTGATAGCACGCTTTTTCAATCTCCGTTGCGGTGTGCATGGTTTTGATCTTTTGGTACAATTGTTCGCATTCCGGTATTTTTAAGGAGCGGATTATTTTTTTTGCGCCTGGCAAAGAGAAAGGATTCATACTAAAACTACGCAGGCCCATGCCTAATAACAAAGGAATGGCTTCCGGAATCGAGGCAAATTCACCGCAAAGCGTTACTTTTAGGTTCTTCTTCTTACCGATCCGAATGGTATTTTCGACAAAATAAAGCACTGCGGGATTGAACGTATTGAAATATTTCGAGACTTTTTCGTTAGTGCGGTCAATGGCCAAAACGTATTGCGTTAAATCGTTGGTGCCGATGCTGAAAAAGTCCACATATTCCGCTAAAATTTTGGCCATCATAGCGGCGGCCGGAGTCTCGATCATAACCCCGATTTCAATATCTTCTTTAAACGCCTGCTTTTCCGTACGCAAGCTGGCTTTAGCTTCTTCCACCAATTGCAGCGTCTTTTTCACTTCTTCTACGGAAGAGATCATGGGAATCAGAATTTTGACATTGCCGAAGGCGCTGGCGCGCAAAATGGCACGCAATTGCGTCCGAAAAATAGCGGGTCGATCCAGCAGAAAACGAATGGCCCGCCAGCCTAAAAACGGATTGAGTTCGCCTTCTTCGCTTTGTTGAGGCAAAAGTTTATCGCCGCCCAAGTCTAAAACACGAATGGTAACTTCGTGCCCGTTCATTTGTTCAACAACCTGTTTGTAGAAATGAAATTGCTGCTCTTCGTCAGGAATGGCGTTTTTTTCGATGAAAAAACTTTCCGTGCGGAACAGACCGATGCCTTCCGCTTTGTTGATGCGGGCGTCGTTTACCTCGTGCACGAATTCAATATTGGCCAAGAGTTCGATTTTAGCCCCGTCAACCGTAACGGTCTCCGCATCAATTTCCTTGTAAAGCCGTTGCTCAAAGGCCTGAAAATCTTTTTGTTTGGCTTCATACTCGCGTTTGGTTTCCTCGGTCGGGTTAATGATGATTGCGCCGGAAAAGCCATCTAAAATGAGGAAATCATCTTCATGCAAGACCTGTGATAAATTGTAGCGATTAACCACGGCCGGAATGCGCAGCCCCCGGGCCATGATGGCGGCATGGGAAGTGCGTCCCCCCTTGTCGGTTAAAAAACCCAAAATGAAATTGCGGTTAAAATTCACCGTATCCGAAGGAGAGAGCATTTCGGCTACCACAATAGCCGGTGTGGAAAGTTGGTAATCCACATCAATACCCAAAAGAGCATTCACCAACTTTTGCTTTAAATCAATAATGTCGTAGGCGCGTTCACGGAAATAGGTGCTTTCGAGATTAATAAAATATTCGCTTTTTTCGGACAGAATTTTAGAAATGGCAAAAGCGGCGGAACATTTGGCCGTGCGAATTTCCTGTTTGATTTCATTGATTAAAACCGGATCTCTAAGGAAAGCTTTTTGACTTTCAAAGATTTCGGAAAATTGATCTTTGTAATAGGTTTCACTGTTTCGCTGGGCGTTTTCAAGCTGACGATACACCTTTTCAATGGCATTGTCAAAGAGAACGATTTCGCGTTCAACATCTTCAACTTCCCCTTCCAATTCGGAGATATTCAACTGGAAGGGCCGAAAAATGTAAATAGGCCCCATGGCAATTCCCGGTGAGGTCGGGATGCCCGTGAGTTTAATTTCTTTGAGTATTTTGCGTGTATTAGTCGTTTTCTTCTTCATCAAATCCGTTTCGTATTAAATTCAACAGTGCTTCCGAAGCTTGTTTTTCATCTTCGCCTTCAATGCGC
>JALWEA010000496.1 GCA_027039465.1 Calditrichia bacterium
AATTGATATACTGAAGCCTTTGTGAATTTAATTGGTGATGTTTAACTCACCCTCTCATTCCCCCTCTCTTCTTCGAAGAGAAGGGGACGTAATCTTGTGGTCCGCATGAACTTAACCATGATTAACGGATGAGTGAAAATCGGCACCGAATATTCGAAAATTGAAAAAATCCTGAAAGCACGGTATTGTTTCAAAGGTTACAAGTCAATTATTGTCCGGGTTTCAATTCCAACCGGAGTTTTGCTTTCGCTTTAATTAACTTCAGAGAAATGGGAACATTCCAGCGTTTACCGCTTTTCCACCAATTGAAAAAGTTCATGAAAAACGGACTTTTGGGGTTGCCCGATTCTCCGGCAGGTAATACAAATTCGGCGGCATCGGGATTGGCAAAATCGATTACGAACCGCCAGCTCGGCCCGACGATGGATTTAAAATGTCCGGGATGTTTTTTATCCTCTTCGTAAAAAGAAGCGTTCAACGTTCCCGGCGTGCCTCCCCAGGGAAAGGGACCTTTTTTTAGTCCCAACAGTGAACCGACGACCGGTACTTTGGCCATGGGGTGGGCCATGGTAAACGACTGCAATGCGCCCCATGTTTGGCCGTGCCAAAGTTTTAAGGCCTGATCAACGGCGGCTAAGGCGATTTCGTGTTTGGTTTCCACTTTATCTTTGGTTTTAATATTATCAAACCAAAAAGCCGAGCCGTGATTAAAAACGGAAAGCAAATCTTCATCCGATAGTTTGGCGGCCATTTTGCCCAACTGGTCATCAAAGATCAAATGGCGCAAACGGTTTTTGAATAAAATAACCAATGCCACCGCTTTGGAATCGGCATGAGCGTCGCCGTTCCAATCTTTGATCAATTGCGCTTCATGCTGGTCTCCGCGTTCCCGTAAAAGTTTGGTTAGGATGGGTTGCCAATGCTGTAAAAAACGATCGACCCGATCCATTTGAAAACGTTTCATGTCATCAAAAGTAAAAACGGATTTGCTTTTTAGCAGTTCGGTAATGCGTAAAATTCGATCTGCTGCGAATTTACCAAACAGATTGTAAGGCAAATGCGTGGCATCCTGTTTGTTGTTGCTGGTGGCCAGCCAACCCCGTTGCGGATTAAAACTGTGCGGCGTTTCGGCCAATGCATGAAAACCGTGCCACTTAAGCGAATCGATCCAGCCGGGAATCGGAAGTTTGTAAACGGATTCGGGACGAATGGGGATGGGCGTACCTAATTGGTAACCGATGTTCCCGTTAATGTCGGCATAAGTCCAGTTGGCATCAAGCGCGCCGAATTGCGTAACCGTTTTGCGAAAATCATCATATTGGGTAATGTTGCGTAAATGGAAAGCGGCTCGCACCGTAGTCGCCAAATTCATATCAAACCCGGCCCAATGAAGCGAATAGTCATGCCGCAATGAATCGGAGGTCCAGACAATCGGCCCGTTTTCCGTAAAACGCATGCGGAATATTAAAGGTTCTTTTTGACCTTTTATTTTAATCGGTTCTTCGATTACCTTGAATTTCTTCCAACCATTGGAGGTTAAATATTCCGTACTGTCTTTTGGATTTACCTTTTCCATGTACACTTCGTTTACATCAATACCACCGACGGTAAATGCCCAGGCTGCTTTCCCGTTATGTCCCATCACCACAAAAGGTAAGCCTGGTGTGGTGATGCCCAAAACATCCGTTTGCGGATTTTTAACGTGCAATCCCACCAGATACCAGAATTGAGGTAAACGCTGCGTTTCCAAATGCGGATCGCTGGCTAACATGGCATGGCGGCTTTGGCTGTGTTGCGGACTGATAACCCATGAGTTGGAAGAGTGTGCCATGCGAAAGGGAAGTTTGCCGTTGCCAAAATAACTGTGGTAGAGTAAAGAGGTAAATCCTGCGCTAACTTTCGGCTCCTGTGGCACGGTAAACGGCGCCCAAACAGGGTAGCCGATAGCCAATGTCGCTGCCGTGTCCGCACCAAAACGATCAAAAACTTTAGCCAGCCACTCATCGGAACTGAGAAGTGCATTGGAAAACCAGGTTTGAAAGCTCAAAACGCTTAGTAAGTCTTGAATCGTGTAGGGTTCGAATTTTGTATTTAAAAGATGATATTCAAAGGGCAAGGTTCGGCAGGTGGTAACATACATATTTAATCCGTCCACATAAGCTTGCAATCGACTGTGATCTTCCGGTGTTAATTGATTGATAAATTTGGCGGCTAATCGGTAATGGCCCATTAATCGTTGATGTCGATCCAGGTTTAGAGTCAATTTACCAAACAATTCGCTCAGCCGACCTTCGGCAACCCGCCGAGTCAAATCGATTTGAAAAAGACGGTCACCGGCGTGCAGGTAGCCCAAGGCAAAATAAGCATCGTGATCGTTTTGGGCCACAATTTGGGGCACACCCATGCTATCGCGGTAAACCATGACTTGGCTTTGCAGGCCTTGAATTTGAACGGTACCTTGATTTTGGGGCAAGGAATGTTTGAGTACCAAATTGCCGTAGAGAGCGATCAGGGCCAAAGCCAGCAAAAGACTTCCAAGGATTAAAAGAATGATTTTTCCTGTTT
>JALWEA010000497.1 GCA_027039465.1 Calditrichia bacterium
TTCTTAATTGACGTGGATTCCGACCTCCCCCCATCCCCCTCCCTACGCGCTCGTAGGGAGGGGGAGCCAGAGAGGGTGGGTTATCCGAATAAAACTTCTCCTTTCATAACACTTGTCATGGAACAGCCCCAAAAAGAATGAGGGGGTGAGTTAAACATTGCAATACTTCACTGCCCAATCACCACCACTTCGTTATGCTTACTTTCGTTGCCGGAGCTATCGACTGCGCGTACCTGATAATAACCTTTGGTCGCGGTCAGCGGAAGAACGTAATTTTCCCGTTTGATCAGGCGCTTTACCACCGGTTGGTAAGTGCCCATGGGAGACGAAGCGCGATAAATACGATAGCCGACAAAATCGAAATCGATCACTTTATTCCAGATTAATTCATAACCTTTGGCCGTCTTGCGCACAAAAACATTACGCGGATGCGGTGGCGGCACATAATCGCGCACATCGATCTTTTTCTCCAGCGCCTTCAAACTGCGGTTGCCCGCCCGATCAATCGACACAATGTGCAGGTAGTAAGTGTGCCCTTTCTGTAAGCGCGGGAAAAAGGCGCGCAGCGTATCGGTGCCGGTTCTGCGTACCGCAACGGGTTTTCTTTTTCCCTGTTCCCGCAACGAAATCTCGTAGGCCGTTACATCCGGCGAAGGCGACGGATTCCAGTTAAAATAAACATCGCCGTTGCGGCGCACATCCACCATCACCCCGGTCGAAGGTTGCGGCGGTACGGTATCGGGAATCCGGATTTTGGTAAAGGCGTAATCGGAAAGATTCCATGACATGTCCACGGCACGAACGGCAACCCAATAGGCTTCGCCTAACTGAAATTTCTTCTTACCGTTTCCTCTGTCTTTAAAATGCTGATATTTCTTACCCACCGGTTTGGGCGTCACCTGCAGCAGATGATCTTTATCCATGCCGCGATACACGTAATAACCGCGTACTTTCTCTTTGGTCACCGGCGCCCAGGAAACGTTCACCGCACCGTGAGCATACAGCGCTTTAACCCATTTGGGCGGCGGTGGCGGTGTGTTATCTTCCCAAACGGCATAAGGACGCGCAGACATTTTGCTGCGATTTCCGGCCTTATCCACGGCAATAATTCCGTAATAATATTTTTCCCCTTCGGTACATGTTGAATCCAAATAAAAAGTCTGCAAAGCCGGTACCAATGCCGTGTTCAATTTCCGTTTAACCGATTCCGCGGAAGTCCCGCGATAAACATCGTAACCGACCACATCCGGTTCCGGGCTTAAATCCCAACTGACCAAAATGCCTTTGCCGGTAAATTTGGCCCGCACGTTTTTCACGATGGACGGCGCTTCGGTATCTTTCACGTAAACTTTGACCGGCGTCGAACCGCTACTTTCGTAGCCGAAATAGGAAATGGTCGTAACTTTGTACCAATAGGTCTTGCCGTAATCCAACAAACCGTCTTGTAAATTGACCTTAGGATTGTCCAATCGGTAAATAAAATCTTTTCCCACCTGCTGATATTTAACGCCGTCTTCACTGCGGTAAAGGCGAAAGCCCACCACCCAATCCGGCTTTTTCCAATTGAATTTCGGATAAGTGAATCGAATCTCGGCCATTCGATTTTGCACCTGAATCTTAAGATGCTTCACTTCCCGCACGTAAGGCTTAGCAATGGTCACCTGAATGGTTGGCGTAAAACGCAGGTGTTTGTTACCCCGATCCACAAATTCCACCCGATAGGAAATACTTTGGCCTTTTTTCACTTTGCCGTCCACGATCAACCGTCCCAAAAGCACACTTAATTTGGGAACTTTAAAGCACAGCATCAGCGAATAAACCGGGTCTCTGCGCAGCTTGGTCAATATTTGCGAAGGATCCGGATTTTCCATGGTTTTGGCCAACGTCTCGTAATCCGGCCCCAACATCTTTTGCATTTGATAGGGATCATCAATGGGACGAATCACAGCGGGCAAAGCCTTTTGCCATTTACCGCCAGGCAGCTTTTTCCACAATACTACGCCCTGGTTGGTCGGAATGGGATGCGGTAAGAACACATACGTGGCATGCCCGTCGCTGAAACCCACCAAATCCGGCAGTTGACCGGCAAAGCCAAAAACGCTGAACAACAAAGTCAATAAAAGTGCGAATCCTAATTTCATAACTACCCCGTTTTTATTCGAATGACGGCTGTTTTTTAAATTGAAACGATCTTTCATCATTAATGCCCTCCCACATGCTTTGGAGGCGGAGGCGGTGGAGGCGGCATATTCCCTAAGTTCAGCACACCGCTTCCGGTCGGCGAAGCGTTCATATTATATTGGCCTCCCAAAGAACCCGAAAAAGAAATCAATTGCAGCGTGGTAACCGCGGAACGCAAATTGGCCCGATTGACGCCGATAATCTTAATCACCGCACCCTGGCCGACATGATACGATCCGGGTAACGTAAACGTAGCTTGATTTTGATACGATTGATACACCGGAAAGACCTTTTCCACCGATTGGACATTCTGCGGATTATCACCCGAGTAAAACGTCACCTTGTATCCGTACATGCCGCTTTCGCGATCCCCTGCATTGATGATATGAACAATGAGTTTATGTTGATCCTGATCGATATCGTACGAAGCCATCGGGTTGCTCGGCGGAGTCACATCTACCTTAATGCGTTTGGAAGAAACTTCAGGGCCGGGCACGCCGTCTCCGTTAATGGCACGAATAGTTACATAAATACTGGAACCGTTGGTCAGCGACAGGTTGCTGAGCTGAATGTAGGTTTTTGAAACGGCCCACATATTGGCAAACTGTAGGTTACTCGCCAAAGAATTCATTTTGAACAGATCATTGGGGAAATTTTGCTGACCGATTTCCAATTTGCTTTGGTACACGCGCACGCCGTCCCTTGTCCAACCCCGGATATCGCCGTAATGGGGCTGCGTACCGATTTTGTACTCATAGCCTGCAATACCGGTTTCATTATCTATGGCCGGCGTTAATCCCAGAACCATGGAATTCAAAGAGGTCGCATAGTACGGTTCGTTCAACGGATTTTGGCCGTAGGTAATCTCCGGGCTGGTCGGTGCCGTCGGATCGGCAGGACGAATGGGACCTGCGGTTACCTGAGGGCCTAAGATACCGGCGCGATTCATGGCGCGAATATGAACATAAAAACTGTCCATGTAAGCCAAAGGCTCGCCAACCAATTTAATGGTTGTTAAAGGCTGTCCGTTGGCATCCACCCCCAATAAACGCCAGCCGCTGCTTGGGTTCATATCGGTAGCCGAACGCGTTACCTTGAAGACGTATTGTTCAATGCCCGATTCCGGATCTCTTGCCGATGAAAACTCAACCCGAATGCCAGGCGGTATCGTATCTTCGGGACTAAAGGTTAAAGAAGAAAGAAAGTTGCCCACCGTCGGGAAAAGGCTGACGTTTTGCATTATATTTTGGGGAGCAATATTTTGCGAAGGAATTACAAACGACATAGCGCCCTGTTTACCTTCGTATTGAACGGCATTGCCCGAATTATAATTGGCAATGGCGTCGCTGTAATTGACCGGTTCGTTTTGCCAGGTAGGATAAACGTTGGTTCGCGTAATTCGAACGCTACCCGGCGCGGTCGTATCGATCTTGATCGGCGCCGAAACAAACGGACGGCTCCACATTCCGACACTGTTTTTTGCTTTTACGTAAACGTAATAGGTGTGATTGTGGTGCAACGTCAATCCCAAAATATTAAAATCGGTGCGCGCGCCGATGCCGTGCCATTTAATTTGACTGCTGTTGGTAACGGCCGGTTTGTCGCCGACACCATAAGCCATTTCAATGACATCCGATTCGGCATCCACCGCATCCACATGAATTTGCATGATGCGATCAACACTGTATTGATACGTCGGTACCTGGATTTTTTGCACAATCGGCGGCGTGTTGTCGTTTAACATACCGTAATTCCCGCCATAGGCGTTATTCACATGGCCGTCGAACCGTACCGTAAAGTTGGCCAGGCGGCGATTGACGTAACCGCTGGTGGAACGGGCGCGAATCTTGACCGAATATTCCTTCTGCGTTTCATCCAATGCTTGCGGAATAAAGTAGGCATTAAAATTCTTCTTAAGACCGATCATCTTGTAATTATTGGAATAAACGCCGGTATTGGCAAGTATGCCGCTATAAATCACCTGAGCAAAATTATACAGTTGCAAATTTCCACCGTTCATCACAAAACCGTTATTATTCCCGTTGTTCCCGTTCGGTGAATTTTGGGCGGGATGATAGGCCGGTGCAATGGCAAAACTGTAATTGGCAATGCCCGCCGGATGTTTGGCCGAATAGTGCGTGTAAATGTGGGCGGAATGTTTGTCTTTGTATGTACTGACCGTAATGAAATCAATCTTTGGAGCGACCAATTGCTGCGCCAATCGATCGTGCAATACTTTTACATCCGGAAAGAGCTGAGCCATGTAATCCGGACCGACTTTAACGATTACCGGTGCTTGCGGCCGGGTGAATTTTCCGATGCTCATAACACCTTGCTGCACCGAAAAATGACCGGCCTGATTCATATTTGCAAACTGCATATTTTGCAATCCCGTTAGGCCTGCTCCTGCAACCATATTCATGCCCGATACACTTTGCGCATATCCGGGCAACAATTTGTTGTTGATGTACGAAACCAATGTCGGGCCGGTACCGTTATTTTCGGCAACTACCACCTGATCTTCCGGCGCTTTGCCCAATTGCCAATACAAATAACGATCGCACAAATCGTACAAGGCCTGGGCGTATGCCACGCGCATGTCGTAAATACGATCAATGACTTTAGTGATCTGTTCCTGCCGCAATTCCAAAGCACCCACCTGTTGATTGCGGCTGTTCACATTGGCAACCACCGCCGAATCGAACTGAGAAGCCAACATGGTCAAGCCCTTAACCGGCACATCGATCCACAGGTTCTTGCCTAAATTGACGGCCATTTCGCGCAAAGGAGTCACTTCGTCCGTCTGATCGATGTTGGCCTCTAAATTCTGGTACAGGCCATTGGCTTTGTCCGGCGCCCCGGGAAAGGTAATATCGGCCAACTTGCGGGCACGCGCTTTGGCCAAAGCCTTTAATTCATCGGCTGAATTCATGCGATTTGCCTTGTTCCGGATAAAGGAGCTTAAAACAACAGTTTCTACTGGCAAATTACTAACTTTCCCGGTAGCCCAATCGTGCAGTTCGTAAATGTATTGTTGATTTCGCCAGAAGTAACGTTCCATTTTTTCATGGGCATCCATGTATTTCTCGCCTAAAGCCGCAATCGTATTCGAACCTTTGTCTGCATTCAAAACAGCATCAATGCGATTTAAATAAGAATTCAAAGCCAAAATGCGGGTGTAAATTTGCTGCAAAATACGCTGTTTAGCCTCTTCCATGCGCTGTGCCCGTGACTTGTGCGCATCGACTTTTTGCTGATCGATTTCCAGTTGCGGTTGTACCGTAAAGCTTTGGTGTTCTTTTCCGTCCGCACCGACGTAGGTAGTCACCGCCACGGAATCGGACATGGCAATGATCGGCGAATCCATGGTGTATTCTTCCTGCATCTGATCCACCGGCGGCAGATTTTCCAAACTGATATCCAATTGATGTCCCACATTTTGGGCGATAGCTTCGGCTTGAGCCAGTGCCGTTTTTTCCTGAGCCAGCAACCGGGCCATTTCCTGCGTGGTTCCGCGTAAATTGGACGGAACGGTTAAATATTGACTAATAAAACTTTGCAACAGACTACGTTCACCGCTTTGCAAACCGCCGTTGCTTTCTTCCATATTCAACCAGCCCTGAGCGGTTTGAGCGGGATTTCCGGCAAACAGATTCACGCCGGCTAATTTAATTTGGGTATCGGTTAATTGGGTGCTTTCCACCAATTGCTGCTGCATTTCATCCTGCGCGTTTTGCGCCTCGTTTTCCATTTCATCGGCCATGTTTTCCGCTTCGTCTATTTTTTCACGCATTTCCGGATCGGAACCGAAACCGCCGTCAAAATGCGGACTCACATTACTCACTTTTACCCAAATGGAACCGGACCAACATTTGGTGCCCCAGGCCACACAAACATTGCCGCTGGCCTCGCCGTACAAATCGTAGTGATCGTTAACAATTAAAATGGCGCGTACCATCGCATCAATGGATGCCAAGCCGTACAGAACTTCGGCTTCGGCCTCGTAAGAAAAGTAAGCGCCAAATTCGCGCGGGCCTTGATAGCGCATCCAGATGGTGCCGCCGACGGTCGTGTTAACGTCCACAATCCAAAAATCAAAGGTCGAATGCGAAGAGGCCTGAAACATGAATCCGGGATTGCCGATAAAAAATTTGGCATCGGCTTTCAGGAATTTGGGATTGAGCACGGTGGCATTCATTTTACCCTTGATGTACCAGTTGTCTTCGGCAATCTTGAATTGCAGATCGCCTTTTCCTTCGACCAGGCCGAATTTGGCCTCCGCAAAAATCGTCCCGTCAATGTAAAACTGATCAAAGCGTGCCGTCATAACAAAACCGCCGTAGAGCCGGTCTTTCATGTTCAACAGCAGCACTTTACCCGCAAAATTGATGTACTGATCGGTTAATGTAATCATGGCGCTGCCGCTGACCATGGTTTTATCCATGATGACCACACCGGCATACAGCATGGCCGCAAACTTGGCCTCGCCGCCGTTCAATCTGGGCAGATTGTCCAAAATCTGCTTGTCTTTCAGATCGGTTTTGCTGACCACATAATCGAGGTATTCCTGCTTGGGATTGTAAAAGAATCCCCCGCCTAGGCGTGCCAGGGAAATTCCGGGAAAGAGCACAATTCCCGGTCCCGGCAGTTCGGCCGTGGCAAAAATACCGAAGCGCAACTTACCGTTAATATTTTCGAACAGACCGATGGTCGTCAGGCTGATATTCGGCTGAATGACCACCTGCCCCGCTGCCAAAAAGCGCGATCCGCCGTTGACGGATAAATACTGCATGTCAAAGGAAGCGGTAACCACATCCTGAATGCTCAGGTGCAGGTTGTCAATGATAATGTTAGGCGAATCGTCAATCGTAAACAACAGGAAGCGATCCACGCCGCCGGAAAAGGTTTCGCCAATGGACATGGTCACGCCGAATTCCACATACGAATCGGCATGCACCGTTTGATTTGTTTGCGAACCGCTGTTGGATTCTCCTGGCATGCTGCCGCTGCTGTATTCGATGTCGCCGCCGTTCTTTTCATATTTGAAACTTTGAATGCCAAAGGAAAAGATACTGCCGATGGTAATCGACCCGCCGGTAATGGACGACCCGATGTTACTCATGCCGCCGTCTTTACCGATGCGCAAATTCTCGAAGCGCACCGTACTAGTGGCCGAAGCAATGTTCAAGTTCACGTCGCCGGAAATATCCAGCCCGAAATCATTGCCGGGAACCGAGGTCAGATTATTAAGTGTGAATCCGACTACATCCAAATCGAAGGAAGGATGGCCTTGCAAGCGGAAGTTCCCGTAATCGATATCGCCGTTAAAGGTGAACTGAATACCAGGGAAGATCTGTCCGCCCTGTTCATAACCGATCTGAATGTACTCATTGTTCGGCTGTTCGTTGTTTAACCAAACATCACCGTTAATGCGCACTTTGGAGCCGGACAGGTTCTCTAAATTCAAATCCATATCCATGTAAACCAGATCGATACTTCCTTGCCAAAAACTCCACTCGGTTTGGTCGTTATTACCCAGACCGTGTTGTTCGTTCAGCAACACCACCTTGCCTCCGCCGCTGACATGACCGTCGGGCGAAATCAAAAATCGAATCGTACTCGGCGTTTGGTTAAGCGGTTGCGGAGGCGTAACATTAAAGGAAGCCTGCAATGAATCGTTTTTAAATTGCAGGGTTTCCAACGCCAATTGATGCGGAATAATGTCAATCGGCTGGGAGATCAAACTGGCTTGCGCAATGGAAAAAC
>JALWEA010000498.1 GCA_027039465.1 Calditrichia bacterium
TCAGTATTGCCATTATTACTGGCGCTTTTGTGCTGTTCTTGATTTCGGTGGTTTACTACGGCCCGAAAATCGGTTTTGACATGATTCCGCAATCGGATAACGGACAAATTCAAATCACCGTGGAATTGCCGCAGGAGTACAATTTGCACGAAACCGGTCGCGTTTTGCAGGCCATGGAAAACAAAATAAAAGGCTACCCGGGTATCGTCAATATTGTTACGGAACTGGGTAAGATCAGCGACGTGAATACCGGACCCAATTTGGCGCGCATGGATGTCAATCTTGTTTTGCCGAACAAACGCGACAAAAAACTCAATTACTACATTTCATCGTTTGTAAAGGATTTTTCCACCATTCCCAATGCGCGATTGATTACCGTGGATTACAAGTCCTTCACCAACAAAGGCGGCGCGCCCATGCAATTTTTTCTATTAGGCCAGGATTTGGAAGAATTGAATCGTCTGAAGGATGAAATTATGGCTCGAATTCATGACGTGCCAGGCCTTATTAATTTGGACCAGAGCTCACGGCAGGGTAAGCCTGAGATCACCATCATTCCGGATCGTCAAAAATTGGCCGAAACGGGCATTACGGCGCAGGAGATTGCCTTAACGGCCCGCGCCGCATTGGAAGGAATTGCCGCTTCCAAATATTACGAAAAAGGCGATGAGTACGATATTACCGTAACCATGAACGACGCCTCGGTTAACACGCCGCAAAAAGTGGGGCAAATTGCCATTCCGTCGCGCAACGGCACCGTGTATCGCCTGGCCCAGTTGGCGCAAATTAAATTTACCAAGAGCTTCTCCAAAATACTGCATCGTGACAAATATGTGGCCATCCAATTTACGGGTTCACCGGCGCCGGGCGTTCCTTTGGGAAATGTCACCAAAGCAATCGAAAAACGTCTGAAGGACATTGATTTTCCGCCCGGCTACAAGATCAAATGGGCCGGTACGGCAGAGATGATGAAGGAGATGGTTTCGGACATGACGTTTGCTTTTATTTTGGCCTTGGTGCTTACTTACATGTTGTTGGCCGCCATTCTGGAAAGTTTTGTGCAACCGCTTTTCATTTTGTTAACCGTACCGTTGGCCATCATCGGCGTTTTGGCCTCACTCTATTACACGGGAATTTCGTTTGCCATCACTTCTCTAATGGCCATCATCATGCTGATCGGAATTGTGGTTAACAACGCCATCCTGATGTTGGATTACACCAACCAGTTGGTGCGTAACCAGGGTATGGACGTCAAAGAAGCGCTTATCGAAGCCTGTCCGACCAAGTTGAAGCCGATTATCATGTCCACTTTGGCCATCATTTTAGGTATGTTGCCGTTGGCCATCGGCATCGGATCGGCCGGTGTGGAAATGCGCCAACCGTTGGGCGTGGTTAGTGTGGGCGGTTTGCTGGTGTCCACGCTATTGACGTTATTTGTGATTCCTGCTTTTTACTATTTGTTTGAGAGTAAAAAACGGAAGAAGTAAGGGGAATGAAATTTCTTTTTTGAACTCATTCACTGCCCTTTCCTAAGATGTGTAAAGGGGGCAATAGAGATAAAAACATTTGTTAAATTTTAGCTTAATGAATTTAATTGCCAACCGATGCTAATAAAAGGCGGTGTTGAATTCTATTGATTTCAGCACCGCTTTTTTAATTTTATACCGAACCGATTTATTTTTTGGACGTAAAACTTTCAAAACGGTAATAATTTTATTACCTTTTTGAAAAATAATCGACTATTATTCCGATTCCATCTTGAAGGATGGGACTAACTAAGTAAAAAGCAATATGTTAGCCCCAACATTTATGTTGGGGTTAAATCTTCAACAACTCTCAATTTCAGCCCTTTAGGGCTTTATTAAAAAGCCTGATTTAAAAATGGGCCAAAGTCGGATAAAAATTATGGATATTTAATTTGGCAAAATCAAAAAAACAATCGGATAGTTTAGACAGACCTATTGAAACTTGGGAAAAGCAACTGAGTGCTCTCATTAAAACCCTTGATTATCTAATTGCAGACAATTCTTATAAATCTTTGAAAAAAATTTTATCGCAACAATTTGGCATTCAGGTGGGCAAGTTGTACCGAAAAAACTTAGTTTACACATCTGATGAATTCGAAGAAATTAATATTTACGGCGAGGGTACTAAAGATAATCATAGAATTTACGTCATTGGCCAAAGTAAATCACGCTTTCGCACTAATGATGTAAGGCAATTCCTCAAATTTTTGGAACGCGTAAAAAGACATTTACAGGCCAATATTTTCCCGTTGGTTGTAGCGCATTGGTTTCATCCCAAAGCAGAAGAAGCCCTTAAACAACATGGCATTCCGTTTTTCTGGTCTTACGAAGTTAGCGATAGATAATCATAAAGTCCTTTTTCAGATTCTCCAAAATATCAAGAATACATTATCATTTCATTAAATCTAAATTGACGCTCCTATTTTAGCAAAGGCGCTTTGCAGCAAGGCCTTTTCAAACGTATCGTTATTCGGATACACATAGCCGAAGCTGCCTTCCCAAATGGAGGCCTTTTCCATGCACAGGTAAAAAA
>JALWEA010000499.1 GCA_027039465.1 Calditrichia bacterium
TTTTGAAATGCAAATAAAATTTTTATTTGATTCAAAAAAAAATTATTTAGTGACGATGTTCATTTTCCATAATAAGTTTCTGTCTGAAATGAATAACAATACATTTGGCCTGACGTTAACAAAAGATGGAAAATAATAAAATACAAATAAATAGAGCTAAAATAAGTTGTTTCCTGTTGTTTCTAAAACTGAATAATATTCTAAAAAAATAAAAAAATTTGCATTTTCTGTTTTTCTGTTTATATTTAGCCAAAATTTAAAACGGGATAAGTAAATGAGCCAAGGATTAATACGTAATCGTCATTTACCGCTTTTTGTTTCAAGCTCACTGTTGTCTTCCGCAACAGTAATTTCCCGTTCCATTCATTCCCACCGCAGCCGCAAAGGCATAAAACGTATAAAATAAGTTTTTCTCCTTTTACATTCTTTTTTAACAAACAAATCCAAATAACAACCATAAAGGAAAAAAGTATGTCTGCACAGGGATTATACAACAAAAATAACGAACACGATGCATGTGGGCTTGGCTTCATTGTTAATGTTAACGGGCAAAAAGAACATGCCTTAATCGAAGACGGAATAACGATTCTGAATAATTTGGAACATCGCGGGGCTGTGGGTGGTGATCAAAAATCCGGGGACGGCGCGGGAATGCTAACCCAAATTCCACATCGTTTTTTTAGCAAGGTTGTTGATTTTGATTTGCCGCAGGCCGGTCATTACGGTGTCGGCTTTTTATTTCTTCCCTCCGAGCAATGGCAAAAGGCCAAAGATCTTGTGGAACGAGTTGTGCACAATGAAAACGGGAAAATTTTAGGTTGGCGCAAAGTGCCCGTCAATCCGGAAGCTTTGGGTAGCTTGGCCAGGGAAACCATGCCTTCCTCTTGGCAGGTGTTTGTTCGGTTTGAAAATTTGTCGCAGGATGCGCTGGAACGTAAACTTTACATCTTGCGCAAAGTCATTGAACAAAAGGCAGCTCAAGCCGGTTGGGGAATGAACGATTTTTACATTCCGTCCTTTTCGGCTCGAACCGTTGTTTACAAAGGCATGTTCGTTTCGCTGCAATTTAAAAATTTTTACCCGGATTTGTCGCATCCCGATTTTGAATCGGCCATTGTCATGGTGCATCAGCGATACAGTACCAACACCATGCCTTCCTGGCCGTTGGCCCAACCCTTTCGTTTTTTGGCACACAACGGTGAAATCAATACCATTCGCGGCAATATTAATAAGATTCAGGATCGTGAACACACATTATCTTCTCCCTTATTCGGCGATGAGATTAAAAAGATTTTTCCTATCATTAATCCCGAAGCCAGTGATTCTTCCATTTTCGATAACGTACTGGAATTGCTGGTCATGGGCGGCCGTAGCATGGAGCATTCCATGATGATGATGGTGCCCGAGGCCTTCGGGCTGCAATTTCACATGAGCCTGGATTTACGCGCTTTTTACGAATATCACATGACCTTAATGGATCCGTGGGATGGGCCTGCCGCCCTTGTTTTTAGTGACGGAATTAAAGTCGGGGCTTATTTGGATCGCAACGGATTACGGCCCGGCAGATACACCATTACCCGCAGCGGTCGTGTTATTTTGGCCTCGGAGAGCGGCGTTTTACCGGTTGATCCTGCAGATGTATTGGAAAAAGGCCGTTTAAGTCCCGGTAAAATGCTGATTGTGGACACGCAGAAGCAACGGATTATCGGCGACAAAGAGATTAAGGCTTCGGTCTCGCGCTGGAAACCGTACCGCCGTTGGCTGGCCGAAAATAAGATCGAGTTGAAAGGACTCTTTCAAATTCCTTACCGCATGCGTTTGGATAAAGAACACTTGGTTGAACGACAAAAAGCATTCGGCTACACGCTGGAAGATATTCGCATGATTTTATTGCCCATGGTACAGAATGCTCAGGAGCCGGTCGGAAGTATGGGCAATGATGCCGCTCCGGCGGTGCTTTCGGAAAAACCGCAGCTTTTGTACAATTATTTCAAACAGCGATTTGCGCAGGTTACCAATCCGCCGATAGACCCTTATCGGGAGAACCTGGTGATGTCGTTATCCAGTTGGGTGGGGCGGCAGCACAATATTTTGCAAGAAACTGCCGAACATTGCCGCCAGTTGAAATTGCCGCACCCTGTTCTAACGAATGAAGACCTGGAAAGACTGCGTGCGGCCAATGTTAAAGGACTGAAAGTCACCACCGTTCCCATGCTTTTCGATGCGCACAAAGGAGCCCTGGAAACCGGGATTGAACAATTGTGCCAAACCGTTGAACACAAAGTTAATGCGGGCTATTCCGTGATTGTTCTCAGCGATCGCAATTTAACCGAAAACAAGGCGCCTATCCCGGCCCTGCTGGCTGTTTCGGCAGTGCATCATTACCTGGTGCGTAAAAACAGGCGCCATTTAACGGCTTTGATTCTGGAAACCGGCGAGGCCAGAGAAACACATCATTTTGCGACGCTGATTTCATTTGGTGCCAGCGGGATTAATCCTTATTTGGTTTTTGAGACGATTTACGATCTGCTGCAGAAAGGTTACCTGCCTGAACAT
>JALWEA010000500.1 GCA_027039465.1 Calditrichia bacterium
AAGCGTGGCAAATCCGGTTAGCTCAGGTCGTTATACACTTAAATAAAAATACATGAATTATATGCAATCTTTTTATGGTAATAAATTGAAAGGATAAATTACATAATCATGGCAGAAATTAAAGCAGCTAAAATTGAAATTAATTCATTATTTAATGATTTCTGGTTCTTAATTCCTGAGTATCAACGTTCATACGTATGGGAACCTGATAATATCAACGACTTGCTTGACGATTTATGGTATGCATTTATTAATAAACGCGATGATGAATATTTTCTTGGTTCATTAGTTCTGAAAAAAACAAATGAAACCAAATTTGATGAGTTTGAAATTTTAGATGGACAACAAAGATTGACAACTTTTTTTATTTTTATGGGAGTATTAAGGGATATTTCTGAAGACACCGCTTTGAAGGAAGCTTGTCACGATAGAATCTTTCAAAAAGCTAATAAATATAAAAAGGTCCCTGAAAGAATTAGATTAGTATACAAAATTAGGGACAATGTTGAAAATTTTATCAAAACGTACATTGTGGAAGAAAATGGAACAAATAAAACCGATGATTTAACAAAATTAACCGATGAAAAAAATATCTCTATAAGCCATATGGCAAATGCTGTGTTAATAATAAAGAATTTTTTTACAGAAAAAAATGAAAAACAAATTGAAGAATTTGGGGAATTTATTGCAGAAAAACCAGTGTTTATTTATGTGTCTACTGAAAGTATGGAAGATGCATTTAGAATGTTCACAATTCTAAATAATCGTGGGGTTCCTTTAACAAATGCTGATATTTTAAAATCAATAAATATTGGTG
Source organism: Calditrichia bacterium (assembly GCA_027039465.1). Classification (GTDB taxonomy): domain Bacteria; phylum Calditrichota; class Calditrichia; order Calditrichales; family Calditrichaceae; genus Caldithrix. The sequence continues at coordinate 818 of JALWEA010000500.1, forward strand.
TTGTTGATAAAAACAACCAAGAAAAATATGCGCAAATTTGGGAAACTATTGAAAGTGATTTAGGTGGTGATTTTGATAGATTTTTGTCATTTATTAGAACTATTTATGTGAAAGAAAAAGCAAGATTGAGTTTATTGGATGAATTCAACGAAAACATATACAAGAAAAGAAAGTTAAAAAAAGGTAATGAGACGGTAGATGTAATTCAAAAATACAAAAAGCATTATGATAAGGTCATAACTTTTCAAAACGACATAAACTTGCCAAATGAGTATAAAAATTTACTAACAATTATGCAGATTGGTCTTCCTTCAACTGATTGGGTTCCCGCCCTACTTTATTATTATGAAAAATTTGGTGACGTTAACATTTTTGAATTTCTAGAAAAATTAGAGTATAAAGTTAGTTCTGATTGGATTGTTCAATTAACACCAACACAGAGAATTGATAATATTAATTCTATCCTTAAAGCAATTGATAAAGGCTCTTCACCAGCTGTTCTTTTGAATAAAAAAGAACTATTTACTGTGGATAAAAATGCTTTAACAGATAGACTACAAGGAAATGTTTATGGCAGAAGATTTGCTCGTTATATTTTGCTTAAATATGAGTATCTTTTAGGAGATAATACTGTTCACCTTTCGAATTATAAAACTATTAGTGTAGAACATATTCTACCTCAAAATCCCAAAAATGATAGCGAATGGGTAAAAGTATTTAGTAAGGAAGAAAGGGAAAAATGGACGCATAAATTAGCTAATCTTGTTCTCATTAGTAAACGTAAAAACTCGTCATTAAGTAATTCGAATTTTACAGAGAAAAAGGAAAAATATTTAAAAGGAAGAATTGACATTTTTCCAAGTAATAAAATATTTCAGAATTATACAAAATGGAACGTAGAAATTTTAGAAAAAAGACAAAATGAAATGATTAGTAAATTAATCAAATAATGATATACCACGTAGTATATAAATTAATGATAGGCAATATTGCTATAATATGAATAAAAATAAAATGTATAACGAATAGGCCTCGCACCGGACGCCGTTCCACGTTAACTTGTGGGGCTGGTTCCTCCTAAAATCAAAATTTCCGCCGACGCCGTGACAAATGTGTTTTGTACTTAATCCCTTTGCCTACTTATTTTGCATTTAATTAAATTCAGATAGAAATACGGATTATCATGGTTCAAAGGAAGTGCCAAAAGGCACATGTCATGCTATACTGAAAGCAGCAGGTATCGAGAAAAAATAAAGGAGGATAAAATGATTGATTTGGAATATTCACTGATTATCGAGGCAACGGAAGAACCTGATTATTTTGGATTTTATTCGCCGGATTTAGAAGGTTTTACCGGGATAGGACATTCAATAGAAGATTGTATGTATAAAGCAAAATGGGGGATGAAAGAACATGTAAAGCTATTAAAAGAAAAAGGATTACCTGTCCCTCCTCGAAACCCGAATCCCAAAGTAATTATTCAGAACGAAGAAAAGATTAAGAATAAACGCGCTGTAGCATAGCTCATGAATAAACATTAAAATGACATAACGAATAACATCCACACCGGACGCCGTTCCACGTTAACTTGTGGGGCTGGTTCCTCCTAAAATCAAAATTTCCGCTGACGCTACGATAAGCCCGTGGTGCATTTACTACAACCGGTTGCCTTTGACCGCGACCATTTCCTGATGGATTCTGCTGGACTTGTAGGGGCGAAGCATTACCTTAACAAATAAAGAAACAATCAATGCTTTTGCTTGTGCAACGTTAAATTTTTTAAGTTAGAAGCTTCTTGACGAAAATGCTTCGCCCTTACATCGAACATCCCAGGATGAAAGGCAGAATCGTATCGAGGGACGGATGCGACACAACATGTCAATAGTAGCGCAGCGAGGGATGGGGGCAAAAGTACCTGCAACCGCATTTGTTTTTTCCACCCCCTGTTGTCCCCCTCATAAGGGGACGCAAAACGGTACGAATGATTTTGCCCGATGAAAAGTTGAACTTACGGTTTGGGAAAAGATTAAACACTGAACCACTGGCAAATTTGGTAATGACCAGAATTTTCCAGGCAGTTAATGAATCTTTGAATTGAGGTGATTTTGTGCTCGCTAATGCGCAAAATCGCGTCCGGTGGTCGAGAGATTGTGGCGGAACGAAGAGTTCAGCCTCCCGCTTGCGGGATCGGAATGACAGATTGGTGAATAACATCAAACAGCGAGCGCATACCACCGACTATACAAACAATGATTCCCGCTTAACGAATAACGAATACACGAATAACGCTTTCCCCTCAACCATCAACCCTTAACCCTTAACCCTTAACCCTTAACCCTTAACCCTTAACCCTTAACTCTTACACCCTTAACCATTAACCATTTTCCCATTTAACTTTCTTTCGCTTAACGAATACACGAATAACGCTCAAAATTTGACCGGATCATTGAATTACTTTCTCAAATCCCAAAAATTCTTTCCAATCCTTTAATCTTATCACATTTATCGTTATGTTGTGAGTATAAATTGATTAACAATGAGGACAATATGATTTGCCGTAAAATTCAAGCAATAAAGTGAGCAGGCATGCGCCATAAAATTCGTTTTGAAATTCTGATTCTTTTGGTTTTCTCTTTTGCTACGCTTCTGTTTGGCAGGGATTACGTTTACACGTATCAGGGGCTGGAAATCCGTTTGCAGGAAGAACCCGCTAGGATTTTCGTGCAATTCGATCGGGCACGATCCGTAAATCAGGCCGCCGTAATTTTGCGTCCTTTAATCGGACAGCCGTTCAAAAATCGGCTTCTAAACAAAGACGGACGTTTTCAATTGGTGGAACTTAAGGCGTATCAATCCGGCAGTGAATTGGAAAGTTTGATTAGCTCATTACGCCAAAGCGAGCAGGTTGTCAGCGCGGCGCCGGTTTTCCGTTTACCGGAGGGGAAGGTACGATTTTCCTTTAATCGCTCGTTTATCGTGCGTTTTTCCGACGCTTTGAATTTACAGCAAATAAATGCCCTGAATGCCCGCCGCAATGTTTCCATTTTAAAAAATATTTTCAACAATACATTTTTATTGCAAAGCAATGATGCGCAAGTCGATGGTCTGCAATCGGCTCAAATTTATTCTCAATTGGACGGCGTACAATGGGCGCAACCGAATTTCTACTATTTGGATTGGGGGTTATTGAACGCCTCGGTAAATGATCCTTTGTGGCCGCAGCAATGGGCGCACAGGAATATCGGACAGTCCGTAGCCAGCGGGGCTAAAAGTGAATTCCCGCAACAGGTGCGCGGCATACCCAATGCGGACATGGACGTGGATTTGGCCTGGGATGCTTTGGCGCAAAACGGCGGGCAGGCCGGCGGGAGTTCCGATATTTTGGTGGCCATGTTGGATAGCGGCGTGGATCTAACGCATCCCGATTTGGCGGACAACCTGTTCAGCACGGGCAAGGATTTTTCACCGGATCAGGGTGACGATGCCAACGATGTACAGGGTCACGGTACGGCAACGGCCGGTATTGTGGCGGCGTTGGGCAATAACGGCATTGGCGTGGCGGGCATTGCTTTTAATGCCAAAATTCTGCCGGTCAAAATTTTTACCACCTACGGCATGGCCGATGATGCCGACATTGCTCAGGCGATCGATTACGCCTGGCAAAACGGGGCGGATATTTTAAGTGATAGCTGGAGCGGTACGACCCAAAATTCGGGCATCGATGATGCCATTCATCGCGCCAAAACACAGGGTAGGGACGGCAAAGGCTGCGTGATTGTCTTTTCCAGCGGGAACGAAGGCCACGGTACGGTCAGTTATCCGGCCTATTTGGATGATGTGATTGCCGTTGGGGCGTCGAACATGTTTGACGAGAAAAAGAACCCCGGCAGTCATGACTTTCAGCGTAACTGGGGCGGCAATTACGGATCGGCTCTGGATTTGGTGGCACCGACCATTGTTTATTCCACCGATATTCAGGGCAGCGCGGGTTATGACGACGGCGATTATTTTGATCATTTCGGCGGGACATCTGCGGCCTGTCCGCAGGTGGCCGGAGTGTCAGCACTGATGCTATCGGCAAATTCGGCTTTAACATCGGACGACGTACAAAATCTTTTACAAAAATCGGCTGACAAAATTGACCGCTATGCTTTTGATACAAACGGCTGGAATGAAGATGTGGGGCACGGCCGGGTTAACGCCTATCATGCGGTTTTGTCGGCTTTAAATGAAAATGGCGACGCTCCGCTCATTGCGCTCACGCCCTTGCAACCGACTTCGAGCGTCGATGCGCGGACGGTAACCGCCATTATTACCGATGACGATGGAATCGCACAAGGGAACGGCCAACCGGCCCTGTTTTACCGCACCGTTTTTCAGGGCGATACCAGCGATTGGCACAAAATCACGGATAGTGACGGCCCGACGGGTGATGAATATGATTTTACCATTCCGGCCATGAGTTGGGGCAATGAAGTGGAATATTACATCCGGGCCACGGACAATTCGCCGGATTCTTTAACAAGCACCTTTCCGTCGTTCGGGAAATCCAGCGACGCTCCGCCGTATCTTTTGCATTATTTTGTGGGTGATTTTGAAACCCGCACCTTCACCAGTAGCGATGTTCCGGTGTCCATTGCCGATGACAACGTTTATTACACTTCCGTTTTAAACGTTGACGATAGCAGGCCTATTGTCGATTTGAATGCCACCATCAGCATTTCCGAACATATTGAAGATTTGGCCGTCGCTTTGGAAGCGCCGGACAGCACGGCTTCGGGGATTGTGAACCACAACGGGGAGCCCGGAGATTCTTACACCAATACCGTTTTGGACGACGAAGCAACCACCCGCATTACCGATGACAGCAGTCCCTATTCGGGCAGTTACCAGCCCGACAATGCGCTTTGGGTTTTTGACGGCTTAAAAGGAAACGGCACCTGGACGTTGCGCGCTTACGATGATACTTACTACAATAACGGCGGCTCGATCGACGGTTGGAGTTTGGATATTACCTATATGAAACCGATCAATCCGCCGGTGGTCAGCGATATTCCCGACCAAACCATAGACGAGGGCCAGAATTTTACGCAAATCCATTTGGATGATTACGTTACGGATGCGGACAACAGCGACGACGAAATGACCTGGACGTATTCGGGTAATAAGGATTTATTGGTGAGTATCGATGAAAATAGAATAGCCACCATTACCGTGCCGGACAGTGAATGGAACGGCAGTGAAACCATTACGTTTACGGCCACGGATCCCACATTACTTTCCGACTCCGATGCGGCTACCTTTACGGTGAATGCCGTTAATGATCCGCCGGTGGTCAACGACATTCCCGATCAGACGATCGACGAGGGGCAGAATTTCGCGCAAATTCATTTGGACGATTACGTCAGCGATCCGGACAACAGCGATGCCGAAATGACCTGGACGTATTCCGGTAATCAGGATTTGCAGGTCAGCATTGATCAGAATCGCATTGCGACCATTACTGTTCCGGATAGCGAATGGAACGGAAGCGAAACCATTACCTTTACGGCAACCGATCCTGGCGGCTTGACCGATTCGGATCCTGCTACTTTTACGGTGAATGCCGTTAATGATCCGCCGGTGGTCAGCGATATTCCCGATCAGACGATCGACGAAGGGCAGAATTTCGCGCAAATTCATTTGGACGATTACGTCAGCGATCCGGATAACAGCGATGCTGAAATGACCTGGACGTATGCCGGCAATCAGGAATTGCAGGTCAGCATTGATCAGAATCGGGTGGCCACCATTACTGTTCCGGATAGCGAATGGAACGGCAGTGAAACCATTTTCTTTACGGCCACCGATCCGGGCGGATTATCCGATTCGGATCCTGCCACTTTCACGGTGAATGCCGTTAATGATCCTCCGGTGGTCAGTGACATTCCCGATCAAACGATCGACGAAGGGCAGAGCTTTGCGCAAATCCATCTGGACGATTATGTCAGCGACCCTGACAACAGCGACGCCGAGATGACCTGGACCTATTCCGGCAATCAGGAATTGCAGGTTAGCATCGACCAAAATCGCGTGGCTACGATTAGCGCACCGGACAGTAACTGGAACGGCAGCGAAACCATTACTTTTACGGCTACCGATCCGGGCGGCCTGTCCGATTCCGATGCGGCCACCTTTACGGTCAATCCGGTTAACGATGCGCCGGTCATTACTTCCGTGCCGGACACTACGGCCGTGCAGGGCCAATTGTACCAATATCAGGTCACAGCCACGGACGCCGATTCCAACGATGTTTTGCACTATCGTTTGCTCCAAGCGCCTGCTTTTCTGAGCATTGATTCGGTGAGCGGTTTAATTTCCGGCACGCCGTCCAACGACGACGTGGGCACGCATGATGTTTCGGTGCAGGTGCACGATACTTCGTGGGCCACCGATCAGCAGGATTACCGCTTAACGGTTAAAAATCAAAACGATCCGCCGGTGGTCAGCGATATTCCCGACCAAACGATCGACGAAGGGCAGAACTTCGCGCAAATTCATTTGGATGATTACGTCAGCGATCCGGACAACAGCGATGCCGAAATGACCTGGACGTATTCCGGTAATCAGGATTTGCAGGTAAGCATTGATCAGAATCGGGTAGCCACAGTTAGCGCACCGGATAGTAACTGGAACGGTAGTGAAACGATTACTTTTACGGCAACCGATCCGGGCGGCTTGTCAGATTCCGATCCGGCCACTTTTACGGTCAATCCGGTTAATGATGCGCCGGTCATTACTTCCACGCCGGACACTACGGCCGTACAGGGCCAATTGTACCAATATCAGGTCACGGCCACGGACGCCGATTCCAATGACGTTTTGCACTATCGTTTGCTCAAAGCGCCGCCTTTTCTGAGCATCGATTCGGTCACCGGTTTGATTTCCGGCACGCCTTCCAACGACGACGTGGGCACACACGATGTTTCGATGCAGGTGCACGATACCTCGTGGGCCACCGATCAGCAGGATTACCGCTTAATCGTTAAAAATCAGAACGATTCGCCGGTGGTCAGCGATATTCCCGATCAGACGATTGACGAAGGGCAGAACTTTG
>JALWEA010000501.1 GCA_027039465.1 Calditrichia bacterium
ATTGCATGCGTTTCCTTTTTATTTTGATCGGTATCATTTTGATAAGTTGCTCTTCGAATCAATATGATTATTTAATCAAAAACGGTACGATCGTCGATGGAAGCGGAAATCCACGATTCAAGGGTGATCTTGCTATTTGTGGCGATAAAATCGTTGCCATCAAACCAACTATTCGAGCGACGGCCAAACATGTCATTGATGCCAAAGGCCTGATAGTCAGCCCCGGATTTATTGACATGCTTTCCTGGGCTTGCGGCCCCATTTTGTACGATGGTTATGTGCCGAGCGTAGTTGAACAGGGCATTACAACCGCCGTCTTTGGCGAGGGGTGGTCTATGGGCCCCATGAACGACAATGTTCGTAATGCCCTGCGCCATTGGTGGCAAGAATATCATATTCAATACAATTGGGATACGCTTTACGACTATTTGAAATCGGTTGAAAGAAAAGGCACAGCAGTTAACATTGCTTCGTATGTCGGAGCAACAAGCCTTCGCCTTTACGTAATAGGATTCGATGATCGGCCCGCAACCAAAGCGGAAATGGAGAAGATGAAAGCTTTGCTGCGCAACGAAATGGAACACGGGGCTTTCGGTCTGGCCAGCAGTCTTGTTTACGCTCCGGCCTTTTACGCTTCCACCGATGAACTCATTGAACTAGCAAAAGTTGCCGCCGAATACGGCGGTGTTTATGCCAGCCACATTCGCAGCGAAGGCGACGAACTCATCAAAGGTTTGAACGAATTTATTCGCATTTGCAAAGAAGCCGGAATTCACGGGGAATGGTACCACGCCAAAGCCGCCGGTCAAAATAATTGGAATAAACTAGACAGCGCCATCGCCCTTGTGCAAAAGGCGCAACAGGAGGGCGTGGATATCACCGCTGATATTTATCCTTACACTGCGGCGGCTACCGGGCTTTCGGCCATGATTCCACCCTGGGCCAAAGAAGGCGGCGATTCGGCATTGGTTGCACGACTAAAGAATCCTCGACTAAGAAAGAAAATCAAACGCGAAATCTTGTACGTAAACAAAGGATGGGAAAATTTCTACAACCTTTCCGGTGGAGGGAAAAATATTCTTTTCAGCTATTTGTCTCCGCAAAATCAAAAGTATCAGGGGTGTACTTTAGCGGAATATGCACAAAGACAAAAGAAAGACGAACCGGACGCTCTGATGGATCTTTTAATCAGCGAACAAGGGGGCGGCGGTGGCATTTACTTTTTAATGTCCGAGGCCAATATTCGCAAGAAAATGCGATTGCCTTTTGTCTCATTTTGTACCGATGAAGATGCCTACCGTCCGACAGGACTGATGTCGCAGCGTCATCCGCACCCGCGGGCTTACGGTACATTCCCTAGAGTGTTTGGCAAATATGTGCGCGACGAAAAAGTAATTTCTTTGGAAGAAGCCGTCCGTAAGGCCAGCGCGCTGCCAGCTACCGTACTCGGGCTTAATAAACGTGGGTTGTTGAAACCCGGCTATGCGGCCGATTTGGTTATTTTTAATGCGGATTCCATTGCCGATCAGGCGACTTATTTGAAACCGCATCAATACCCCACAGGGATTCGTATTGTGATGGTTAACGGAGAGGTGGTCGTAAAAAACCGCAAACTGACCGGTGCGCTGCCCGGCAAGGCTTTATTCAAAAAAGTTCGAAAAAAATAAAAAAATTGCGAACTTTTTATTAATTGAATCGTAAAAGTTGGACAAATAAGGAGATAGCATTCAAGTTAGTAGTAAAAAGAGTCGATACTACTTAGTGAAACGCATAGCTCCTCCTCCCAAAAGGGTCAGTGAAACGGATATTCGCTGGCCCTTTTACTTTTTAATTTTAACAAAATCTAACTTTTCTTATATTTTGGAACCTTTGAAAAATTAATTTGCGATATTTAACTCACCCCCTCATTCCCCTTCTCTTCTTCGAAAAGAGGGGGACGTAATACATTGATCAGCAAGGTATTAGCCAGGATTAATGGTTAGTGTGAGATCAGCGCAAAGTATTTAAAAATTGAGAACCCTACTAAATCACGGCATTTTTTCAAAGGTTTTATTTTACAAAATCATTGTATTATCAGGAGATTTTATGCTACGAGACATCATTCTGAAAATCTTTATCAACTCGGCGGCATTGTGGTTTGCCGACATTTTATTTCCGGGAATCCGGTTCGAAAGCACCGGGGCGCTTGTGCTTGCGGCTATCGTTTTCGGCCTGCTTAACACCTTTATCAAGCCCTTTTTACTTTTGTTTACGTTGCCCATTAATATTTTGACGTTAGGGTTGTTTACTTTTATTATCAATGCCATAATTCTTGAAATGACCGATGCCTTTGTGGGCAGTTTCCATTTAGCCGGATTCGGTACGGCTTTATTGGCTTCTGTGGTCATTAGTTTGGTAAGCGTTTTTTTACAGTGGATTTTGGAAGATTAATATTTTTCAGAATTGATAAGAACGCGCAAAAACAAAGGCTTCGGAAGGACCCAAAAACCTCGGTTTGCAAAATTTACGTTCCGTTATTTAACAAAAATTTACTTTTCTTTTAACTCCCACACAC
>JALWEA010000502.1 GCA_027039465.1 Calditrichia bacterium
CCAAAACGTTTCTCTAACAACTGCGGCTGAGAAAAAACTTGAAATTTACGAAACAGAGGCGCCAAAATAAAAAATCCGGCCATGGTCAGCAGCCAGGGAATGATCAGCAGCCAACCGCCGCCGAGCCCGTACCAGTAAAAGAGTTGTACTCCGTACACGCTCGACCAGCTCACGGACATCATGCTGGCGGAAATGGACAAACCTACCGACCAGGCCGAAAGATTGCGACTGGCTTCCCAGTAAGCGGTGTTGTCCTGCTCTTTTCCCCGCTTTTTATCGCGCAACCAAACATAAAAACCGATGCCGATGACCGTAATCGAATACAATAAAATGCCAAGCCAGTAATAAATCTTTGTGTCCACAACTTACTCCGGTTGGAACTTGAAATAAAATTGGTTTATTGGTTGATTGGGTAAATGGCTTATTCGTTAAACGTTATCCGTATATTCGTTAAGCGTGTGTTTGTGCACTTGTACGAGTCAGGTGGAATGTCAGGCGCGTGCTCGGCGTCTCGACACCAACTAATCGCGTCCGGTTCCCGAGTGATTCCGCCGACACCGATCATCTTTTACCAATGTGGAAAGACAAAGGCGGAATCGTATCGAGGGACAGACGCCCACCGGCTGCCTAAATTACGATTTACGAATAACGGATACACGAATATACGAATTCCTCCCTTAACCCTTTAACTCTTAACTCTTTTCCCCTTAACTCTTAACATCCTTTTCATCCAGCAAAAACAAATCCGGTAATTTGTTCAACGCGTCCTGCATATCCTGCGGTAACGGCGCTTCGAAACTGAGTCGTTCACCCGTAGTGGGATGAATAAAGGTCAATTGTTTGGCGTGCAGCGCCTGACGATCCAACATTTTCAAAAGATGCGCTCCCCGCTTGCGCAGATTCTCCGGCAGACGCATCAACTGATTTTCACGCCCGTTGTAAAGTTGATCGCCAACTACCGGATGATGCAGGTAATTGGCATGCACCCGTATTTGGTGCGTGCGCCCGGTCTCCAGCTTAAATTCAAGCAAAGTTACATATTGAAAACGCTGCAGCACTTTGTAATGCGTAACCGCATCTTTACCCCGAACATCCACGACAAATTTCAACGGATTTTTGCGGCTGCGGGCAATGGCTTCCCGAACGGTTCCCTGCTCTTCTTCAAAATCGCCCCAAACCAAAGCCCAATAAATGCGATGTATTTGTTTGCTGTCGAATTGTTTACGCAGCCGCCACAAGGCGCGTTGATTTTTAGCAACCACCAACAACCCCGAAGTGTCTTTGTCAAGGCGGTGTACGATGCCAGGACGAAAATATGCGCCGGTATCCGCCAATTCGTTGGTATAATAAAGCAAGGCATTAACCAGGGTATTGGTTTCGTTGCCCTTGCCAGGGTGAACCACCATTCCGGCCGGTTTGTTAACCACAATAACATCATCATCTTCATAAACAACGTCGATGGGCATGGAAACCGGTTGCATATCGATTTCCGTTGAAACAAACTCAATGCTGACTTTATCGCCCAGGCGCAGCAGATAACCGCTCTTAGTCCGTTTTTCATTTAATTTGACAAATCCGCTTTTAATAAGGCGGTGAAAATAGGAACGGGTGTAGTCCGGGAAACGGGAGGTAAGAAAAACATCCAGTCGGATGCCGATATTTTCTTTATCGATGGTTATTTGTTGTTGATTACTCACGGTTCTTTTGGTTAAAGGGTGAATGGTTGAATCTGCTGACATTGCGATCCCGACGCGGCGGTAGAAGAATCTCCTTCAAAGCGGCAACGGCCATGAATTATGTTAGGGATTCTTCGTTCCGCTGAAGCGGAACTACTAGTATTGACATGTTAAGCTCACATGGTCATTGTTTAGACCCATACACTTCTTCCATACTATCTCCCGAAGCTCGGAATTTTCAACATAGAGGGGGTGCCCACGCACTTGTGGATTTTTATTTTAGTGTTTGAATTTCTAAATTGTGCGCTTGCCAATTCAATTGACTGCCTTTGCTGTGTTTAGACCCCCTAAATCCCCCTTACAGGGGGACAAAAAATCGTTTGTAAAATTGTGCGCAATACCCAATTCTGTGGCAGTTCTATATTTGTTTCTTCCCCAAACCGCAGAATTAACTTCTAACCGGGCAAAATCATTCGTGCCGTTTTGCGTCCCCCTACGAGGGGGACAACAGGGGGTGGAAAAAACAACTGCCAGTACTTTTGCATTCATCTCTCGCTACGCCAGGAACGACAGGTTTGGCTTCATGCCACTGCTGTAATAATCCGTGGCGCCAGCCATGGTTCCCGACCTTGCAATGACATGCTCTTTTTTAATTTACTAACTTAATCGATCGGTTTAGGATATTAATATGTGACAAACCAAAATTTTAAACTTTGCACGAACTATGCCTGTGTATTTTCCTGGGAATCCGGCTTTTCCTCAGCCGTATGATACAGATTTTTTAAAGGATCGCCCATAAACATGATGTAACCGATCAGGAAAATCATACCGATGGTAACGGCGGAATCGGCAATATTGAAAACCGGCCATCGGGTCATGCTGTAGCCGTTGAAATGGAATCCCAAAACATTAAAAGCCGGAATGGAAATATCAAAAAATTCAAAATCCAGAAAATCCACAACTTTACCGTACAAAAAACGATCCAGCAAATTACCGATGGCGCCGGCCGCAATCAGGCTCAAAGCCGTTTGCAGAACCCATCCTCCGTTTCGCAAGCGTACCAAATAATAAAAAACCAATAAGGCGGCTACAATGGAGAGCACGGAAAAAAGCGTGCCGTTTTGAATACGTACCCCAAATGCCATGCCCGGATTTTCCACATACGTGATGCGAAAAAAATTGCCGATGACCCGAATGGATTCTCCGAGGTTCATACTGCTTTTAATGATGTACTTGGTGATCTGATCAAGGAACAGAGTACCGACAATGATCCCCAACATGGAAGCGTAAGACAGGTTTTTTTGCATAGTGGTTTTGATTCTACCTTAGCGTTGTTCTTTGACTTTGCACTCGAAACAAATAGTCGTTGTCGGCACGGCTTCCAGGCGTTTGTAGGAGATCTCTTTCCCGCACACACGGCAAATACCGTAGGTTCCGTTTTCGATGCGTTGCAAGGCGTCATTTAATTGTTTGAGATATTTTTCGTCTCTGGCTGCAAACATAAACGCCTTTTCACGCTCCATGTTATCGGTACCCAAATCGGCCATGTGATACGAATAAGCGGAATGATCGCCGGTCGCTTCCTTGGTTGTGGAATCAAGAACCGTAGAACGCAGATATTCCAGGTTCTTCTGTACTTCTTCCTTTTTCTTTAGGATAATCTCCTTGATGTGGTCGAGCTGTTGTTGATCCATTAATTTATACTCCCTTGAGTTGATTTCACTAAACCGATTGTAAATTTCAAATCATCAATTTTTACTTCTTTCTTAAACGGAGCATTCATCGTATCGAATTCAATAGCATCGGCCAATGTCTCGTTGCGAATATATTCGTCACGATTTCGTAAAGCATTGACTTTTTCGGCAGGCAGCCCCTGCACCTGAATGATAATGTGATCCGTTACTTCAAAACCCGCTTCTTTACGCAGGTTCTGCACCCGATTTACAAATTCACGGGCAAAGCCTTCTTCCAACAGGCTATCGGTTAATTCCAAATCCAAAGCAATCGTCAAATATTCGTCGGAAGAAACGGCAAAATTACCTTTGGCCTCGGAGGTTACGATAACATCTTCTTTCTCTAGTTTAATTTCACGATTTTCAACATTCACGTTAATAAAACCGTTTTTCTCCAATTCACGGATTTGCTCACCCGTAAAATTTTTAATGACGCCGCTTAACGGCCCCATCAACTTACCAACTTTGGCGCCAAGCACCTTAAAATTCGGTTTGGCTTTGCGCTCAACCAGTTCGGCATCGTCTTCCACAAATTCAATGGCTTTAATATTAACTTCATCGGTAATAATCGAGGCCATTTTTTCAATATCTTTGCGATCCGCCGCATTTCGAGCATAAATAACCGCGCGACTCAACGGTTGCCGCACACGGATTTGTTTTTCATTACGCAATGCACGAATCGCAGTGACAATGCGCTGGGCCAAATCCATGGCTTTTTCCAAAGCCGCATCCTGCTGCTGTTTACGCTCATCGTCTAGTTTCGGATAATCGGTCAAATGCACGCTCAGCGGCGCATCGGCGGACTTTAAATTCTGATAGATTTCTTCGGCCGTGAACGGTGCCATCGGTGCCATAAGCTGAGCAAAAGTCAACAAGACTTCATGCAACGTTTGGTAAGCGGCCAATTTATCGCTACCAGATTCCGATTTCCAGAAACGACGGCGGTTCCGACGCACATACCAATTGGAGACATCGTCAATCATAAAATCGGACAATGCACGAACCGCTTTTGTAATATCATAATGATCCAGGCTGTCACGCACACGCCCGATAACCGTATTCATTTTGGAAATAATCCAGCGGTCGATCTCGGGACGTTGCGCATAAGGAACGCTTTCTTCGTTACCCGTGTAGCCGTCTAGATTGGCATACATGACGAAAAAGGAATAGACATTCAGCAGGGTGGAAAAGAATTTGCGCACAACTTCCTGCAAACCGGCCACGTCAAATTTTTTGGGAATCCAGGGCGGACTAACCGCCATGAAATACCAACGCAACGGATCGGCGCCGTACTTATCCATCATTTCCATCGGAAAGACCACATTCCCGCGGGACTTACTCATCTTTTGGCCGTCTTTATCCAAAATCAATTCGTTGACAATAATATTTTTAAAGGCCGGTTTGTTGAACAGAACCGTGGAAATATTGTGCAATGTGTAGAACCAACCACGCGTTTGATCGATGCCTTCGGCGATAAAATCTGCCGGAAAGCTCTTTTGGAATAGTTCCTTATTTTCAAACGGATAGTGGAACTGAGCAAACGGCATGGAGCCGGAATCAAACCAAACATCAATAATCTCGGGCGTACGGCGGTAGATTTTACCGTCTTTTTCAAAGATAATGCGATCCACAAACGGGCGATGCAAATCGATCTGATCTTCCACTTCGCTGACCGGGACACGAGTGCCGTCTTCTTTCTCGTACAAACCCTGCTTCAATTCTTCAATGGAACCGATGGCAATAATGTCCTGTTTATCTTCGCTAACCCATAACGGCAAAGGAGTTCCCCAGTAACGATCTCGCGAAAGCGACCACTCTTTTACATCTTCCAGCCAGTTCCCAAAGCGTCCCGTGCCGATTTCCGGAGGATTCCAATTAATGGTTTTGTTCAGTTCCACCATCTGTTCCTTGTAACGCGGCGAATCGATGAACCACGATTCGCGGGCGTAGTAAATAATGGGATTATCGGTGCGCCAGCAATGGGGATAACTGTGCACATAATCAAAGGTATTGCGATACAGCTTACCCATTTGCTTTAACTTCTTTACGACATCCTTATCCACGCCCTCTTCCACGTGATCGGTATATTGAAACGTTTTAACCGTTCGTCCCGAAAATTCACCCACTTCGTCGGTAAAACGTCCGCCAGGGGTAACCGGCTGTAAAAACGGTAAATTGTATTTTTTGGACATGTCATAGTCGTCCTGACCAAAAGCCGGTGCCAAATGCACAATACCGGAACCGTCTTCCGTGGAAACAAAGTCACCGATTAGTACGGTTAATGCATTCGGATATTTTTCCCGATCGATTTTCAGATAATCGAAAATCTGTTCGTAAACCGTTCCGAACAATTCCTTACCCTTAAATCGAGCCAAAATTTTGTATTCACCGTCAAGCACTTCCAAGCGCGCTTCGGCCAACACCAATTTGTCGGTCAATGTTTCTTCACCGTTTTTTGTTTTGATTTTACGCGTGTTTTCAACCAGTACATAGTCGATATCCGCGCCAACGGCCATGGCCACATTGGAAATAAGCGTCCAAGGGGTAGTCGTCCAAACCAGTAACTGTGCGCCTTCGATTTCTTTAATGGGCGACGAGACAACCTTGACCTTGATAAAGCAATTAGGGTCCGTCACATCACGATAGCCCAAGGAGAGCTCGTGCGAACTCAAGGGCGTTTCAATGGTCGGAGATTGAGGAACAATTTTGAAATCGCGGTAAATGAGTCCTTTGTCGAAAATTTGCTTAATCGCCCACCAAACCGACTCGATATATTCGTTTTTGTAAGTAATGTAGGCATTGTCCAAATCGATCCAATAGCCCATGCGGTCGGTCAGCGTGCGCCAGCCTTCTTTCATTTCGATGTGTTTATTTACTAGTTCCTTGCAGGCTTTGTTGAATTTTTCGATACCGATTTTTTCGATTTCTTTTTTATTGGTCAAACCCATCTGCTTTTCAACCGCAATTTCCACCGGCAGGCCGTGCGTATCCCAACCGGCCTTGCGCGGCACCTGATAGCCTTCCATTGTCTTAAATCGGCAAATGATGTCCTTAACCGCTCTAGCCATCACGTGGTGGATGCCGGGTTTACCGTTAGCCGTAGGAGGGCCTTCGTAAAAAATATAGCGAGGCGATCCTTCCCGATTCTCAATCGACTGCTTGAAGACATCATTCTTTTTCCAAAAATCAAGAACGCGTTTTTCGATTTCAGGGATGCTTAGATTCTTGTTCACTTCCTTAAACATTGTTCACTCAACTCCTATTCGATTCAATATTAACCTAAAGCCTTTTGACAACTTCACGCATAATTAAGGTTAATTTGGGCTCCGTTTGTGCGGCAACCCGAATGATTTCTTCCACATTAACCGGCTGTAAAGCTTCGGGAAAACATTCATCGGTGATAACCGAAATACCCAATACTTCCATTCCCTGATGCACGGCCACAATGACCTCCGGTACGGTAGACATGCCCACAACGTCCGCACCGGTTGCTCGCAAAAAGCGGTACTCGGCTCTGGTTTCCAAACTCGGCCCTGGCATGGCCACAAAAACGCCCTTTTGCACTTTAATCTTGTTTTCCAGGGCAATGTCTTCGGCAAGGGCAATCAAACGTTTGGAATACGGCTCGGACATGTCGGGAAATCTAGGGCCGAACTCATCCAAATTTTGACCGATCAACGGATTGGTTCCCAAAAGATTGATATGGTCGTCTATCAGCATTAGATCGCCTTTGCGAAACAACGGATTCATGCCCCCGCCTGCATTGGAAATTAACAAGACATTAATGCCCAGCTTTTTCATAATGCGTAAGGGGAACGTAATCTGGGTCATGCTATAACCTTCATAATAATGAAAACGCCCCTGCATGGCCATTACGTTTTTCCCGCCAAGCGTACCGATAATTAATTTCCCTGCGTGACTTTCCACCGTTGAAACCGGGAAATTGGGAATTTCCTGATACGGAAGTTCCAATTGCACATCAATCTCTTTGGCCAAGCCGCCCAAGCCGGTTCCCAAAATAATACCGACCTCCGGTTTAGCCGGGAGCTTGGGAGCAATGTAATCGTACGTTTCGGCAATCTGTTTGCGATATGTTTCCCTATCGAACATTTTGTCTTTTTTCCTTTTCTTTTCTCTTCTTTTCCTGCAATTTTTTCAAAAGTTCCGCTTTTTTCCGGCGTAATTCTTCCAGCCTGCGTTTTTCGGCACGGAGTTCTTTGTATTCCTGATATCGCTTTTGTCTGGCTTTATAGGCCGCTTCGTCATAATCTTTTTGCACACCTTTTTTGCCGAAATAATAAGCACCCAAACCGCCGAACACCAAAATACTCGCATTTGCCAACAGCGGTTGATTGGCGGCGTATAAGCCGATTCCTACGCCCGTTCCTACGGCAGCGCCCAAAACCAATCCCGCGCCGCCATACAACAACGTGTTCTTAAGGCTCTTGTTGGCTTTAATTTCCTCGACGGGAATCGGGTTCCCTTCAAAATCGAAATATTTGC
>JALWEA010000503.1:0-411 GCA_027039465.1 Calditrichia bacterium
AACAATAATTCAAAGTTACAAAAAAATTTTGTCCCGAACGGGACAATTGATATTTTATTTTACCACCCAATATGTTTTAAAAATATGTTTAGGAGGTAACATCATGTGGCATTCTTTTACCCATATCTTAATCCATTACATTTTTTCAACCAAAAATCGCGAAAAGTTATTGGCTGAATCTCTTCAATCCCGCATTTGGTCATATATGGCCGGCATTGCAATTAACAATGACATTCATCCGCAAATAATCGGAGGCGTTGAAGATCATGTCCATGCCCTTTTATTAATTCCGAAAACCATTTCGGTGGCAAAGGCCATTCAATTAATTAAGGGTGGCTCTTCGGGATGGATTCACGATACATTTCCAAAATTAAAAAATTTTGCTTGTCAGGAAGGATACGGTGCATTTAG
>JALWEA010000503.1:421-2551 GCA_027039465.1 Calditrichia bacterium
GTTATCAACTATATCAACAACCAAAAGAAGCACCATCGACGAAAGACATTTAAAGAAGAATTTATTGAATTTTTAAAACGTCATGAAATTGAATATGACGAACGCTATATTTGGGACTAATTTATCAAACGTCCCTTCGGGACTAAAATCATACTTGTGTGACGCCTTTGGCCCCACCAATAAATTGGTGGGCTATTATCATTCGATCCCTTCGGGATCGGAAAAATGGATTGAAATTACAGAGATTAAGTCATTGATTATCTTACTTCTTAATCTTCACTTGTCATTTTTTGTAGAGCCGAGCATGTTTGTGTCAAAGCTGCTGCCGAAAAAAATCCTACCAGGGAATTATAATTATGGATTCTAATTACTTCTTGAATGCTTTTCTGTTTTTTCAAACGTCCCTTCGGGACTGAAATCATACTTTTGTGACGCCTTTATCCCCACCAATGAATTGGTGGGTTATTATCGTTTGATCCCTTCGGGATCGTCTCGTGACTTTAAATAGGTTAGGCCCCTTAAGGCGTAAAATAACCGTTGGCAGACTTAACCTTCAAATATCAATTCTCCGAAATACTCCGGCAAATGGAAATTTAATTCCGGCACCGGAGCCCAGCTCGCCCAATGGGGATGCGAATTATTTTCCGCACATTTGTAAAAATTACACCGCCAATGCATTCCGCCGCTCGGCCGTTTCATGTCCGAAATATAATGCGCAAGCATATCAAATGAAACAAAAAATTCCAATTCCCAATTGACGGGATCGGTTATTTCTTCTTTTATCGGGCCTTGTAAAGAAGAACGAATTTTGATTCCGGTAAGATCGCTTTGTTGCAAAGATAAAAACGATTTTAACTCGCCTGTTTCATCTCTTTCCGGATTTAACACGAGACCGGCCAAAAGCGTTCCGCATGCATTAAATTCGAAATTGAAGTAACTATGAGCGCCGGCCGGTTGTACAAAAAATTCAACGCAGGCATCCTGGTAAACAGGCGACCGGAATTCCGTGTGCAGACAGCGCACAAAACGATCATGAACCTGAAAACGGCCGTAAATTCCATGATCATCATAGAGAAGCGCGACTCGGGTTTCGGGACGGTGTGCGCTGCTTTCCGGTAAAAATGAATCAATCCGTACCCAATTTGCTTCTTGCCATTGATTTTCAGTTAAAGGAAAGTTGGAATTGGAATGAGGTCGTTTTTTGATGTGATAGATTTTCATTGATCTTTTAAGAGTTTAGAGTTAAGGGTTAAGGGGATAGGTGAAACGCTCGACAAGCGGTTGCAACATCACCTGCTCTACTCCGCATTTTGAATCTGTTCGCGCAACTTCTCCACTTCTTCCTTGATTTTAATGACCCGGTGCGAGATATCCAGTAATGTGGTCTTTGAATTCATGGTATTGGCTTCGCGATTCATTTCCTGCAAAATAAAATTCAAACGCTTACCGACTTCCCCGCCGGTGTTTAACGTTTTCTTGAACAAATCGATATGGCTTTTCATGCGCACGATTTCCTCGGTAATATCTACCCGATCCGAAATCAGTGCAATTTCCTGTTCCAAACGTGTTTTGTCCAATTTCTTTTCACCGATTAAATTCATGGTGTTTCGGTACAAACGATCAAATTCTTCCTGCAAGTTGGAAGGAGCCAATGTTTCGATTTCGCGCGTCAAATCCTCCACTTTTTGCAATCGTTTGTTAACATCGGCTAAAATATTCGCGCCTTCCTGACGGCTCATTTCCAAGAATTCATTCATTGCCTCTTCAAGTGCCGTAAAAATCAACGGATGTAACTGCTCTTCGGCAAGCTCTTCCAAATCCGGGTTAAATACATCAGGGAAAGACAACAAATGCTCCAGCCGTATTTCTTCCTTAATGCCCAATGTTTCGCGAATTGCCTTGAGATGATTAAAATTCTTTTTAATGGCTTCCCAATTCACAAACAGATCGCTTTCACTTTGCGGATTTTCGCGAATATTAACAAACACATTGATCTTGCCCCGCAAAACGCGCGCTTTAATAAAATCACGCATGGCCATTTCTTCGTGATTCAATTCCTTGGGCAACCGGACATTAATATCCAAAAATCGATTGTTTACACTTTTTATTTCAACGGTAACTTCAAAATTA